>JALQST010000020.1 GCA_023264315.1 Nodosilinea sp. BSH.14 | reverse complement strand
TCCACCAGGGTGCGGGCAATGCGGCGAGACAGTCGCTCTTCGCCGTAGGTGTAGATCAGGTTGGCGAGGTCGGTTTCGTCCCAGGTATTTACAATGTCGGCGGCGGTGAGGGCCTGGTGGGGGTTCATCCGCATATCTAGGGGGGCCGTGTGCCGAAAGCTGAAGCCCCGCTCGGGAATGTCCAACTGGGCCGAACTCACCCCCAAATCCGCCAGAATGCCGTGGAATCGATGGGGGCCGGGATCAAACTGGGCAAAAGCTGACCCGATCCCCAAAGGCCGCGAGGGCATCCTGGGCTGAGGCCAGGGCCATGGGATCTTGATCCACCGCCACCAGGCGCACCGTGGGATCGCTGGCCAAAATCAGGCTGCTGTGGCCGCCCCCCCCCACCGTGGCATCTAAATAACATCCCTGGGCCTGAATCCGCAATCCCTCCACCACTGTCTCGGGCAGTACCGGAATGTGGTGAAAGGCAATCTCCGACATAGTGGGGTCTGACACCGGGGGCAGGGGTGGGTGGGGGACAGGGGTGGCGCAACGGGCGCTAGTCAGCGGTGTGTTGCAGGTAGAGGGCTAGGGCATCGGCGATGACATGCCCCATGGATCGCCCTTCCTTTTCGGCGGTGGTTTGCAGCGTCAGGAAGAAGTCGTGGGACACGCTCAGCCGGTGACGCCCTTCCTTGGTGTGGCTGGGGGCATAGCGAGTGGGGTCGTAGGTTTCGGCAAACTGACGCAGGGCCTCGAAACCCACCCGGTCGCAGAAATCCCCAAAGCTTTCGCCCTTTTTGCGGCCATCCCGGAAGAACACAAACAGCGGCTCTAGGGTGGTCTCTAGGTCGTTGTCGTGCAGTCGCTCCAGGTAGGGACGGGCTAGCCGCGTTTGGTCGGGGGAACCGCCCAGCCAAAACTGGTAGGACTCCGGAGCACTACCCACAAAGCCCAGTTCCGCCATGTAGGGACGGGCGCAGCCGTTGGGGCATCCGGTCATCCGCACCACAAAATACTCGTCGGGTAGACCCACTTTGGTCAGCAGGGCACGAATCCGACCCAAGATGGTGGGAATGATCCGCTCGGATTCCGTAATCGCCAGACCACAGAGGGGCAGGGCAGGGCAGGCCATGGCGTAGCGTACCAGGGGATCCAGGTCGGTTTCCTTTTGGATGCCGCAGCGGGTGAGAATCGCCTGTACCGGGTCCTTATCTTCGGGCTTGATGTCGTAGAACAGAACGCTTTGGTTGGGCGTCACCAGCATGGGCAGGTTGAATGTCTGCACGATCTCCCGCAGGGCGGTTTTGAGTTGGAGACCATCGCGATCCAGAATGCGGCCATTCTCGATGGGCACCCCCACAAACCAGTTGCCGTCGCCCTGCTCGTACCAGCCTAGGTAGTCGTAGAACGTCCACTTGGGTAGTTTCTTAAAGGGCTTAAGGGGCTTGCCCAAGTAGGTTTCCACCTGCTGCCGGAAGCGATTTACCCCCCAGTCGTGGATCAGGTACTTCATGCGGGCGTGGCGGCGGTTGGCTCGGTCGCCGTAGTCCCGCTGGGTGGCCACGATGGCCTTCATCAGATCGAACACGTCTTCCTTGTCCACATAGCCAATCTCGTCGGCTACGCGGGCAAAGGTTTCTTCCTTATTATGGGTGCGGCCCAGGCCACCCCCGGCCAGCACGTTAAAGCCCTTGAGTTTCCCGGCCTTGTCGGTAATTACCACCAGGGTCACGTCGTGGGTATAGGCGTCGATGGAGTTGTCCCCCGGCACCGTCACCGCGCACTTGAACTTGCGGGGCATGTAGTGGGTGCCGTAGATCGGCTCCGGGCTGTCGGGGAAGAGGGTGTTGTTGACGTTGCGCTGGCGAGCCTCCACCACGTTAGGATGCTCCTCAGAGGTGAGGAACTTTTCGCCGTCGAGCCAAATTTCGTAGTACGCCTCGGTTTGGGGACGCAGCAGGTCGGCGATGTGGTTGGCGTAGTCCTGGGCGATCTGGTACTCAGGCCGATGTTTGAACGGGGCCGGAGGAGCCATCACGTTGCGGTTCAAATCGCCGCAGGCCCCCAGGGTAGATCCCAGACTCTTCACAATCGCCGCAATGGTGGCCTTCAGGTTTTTCTTGAGAACACCGTGAAGCTGGATGCCCTGGCGCGTGGTGGCCCGCAGGGTGTGGTTCCCGTACTCGTCAGACAGCCGATCCAGGGTCAGATATAGCTCCGGCGCAATATACCCGCCCGGATTGCGGGTACGCAGCATCATCTGGTAATCCTTCTCTTGGCCCTTAGTGCGGTTATCCCGGTTGTCCTGCTGATAGGATCCGTGGAACTTGAGGATTTGGATCGCCGCTTCCGAGAAGAAATTGCTGTCTGTCAACAACTCGCTGGCCAAGGGCTCGCGCAGAAAGTTGCTGTTTTCCTTGATATCCTCCACCTTGGAACGCTTGGCTGAGGGGGGAGCGTCGGGCGAAGCGGTGGGCTTGAGAGGGGTCTGAACCATGGCAGCAGCGATGAACCGTTAAACGAGAAGGTATTCGGGCAAAGGCTGATTCACCCCGCTGTGAACCGATGGGAGGAATGTTCATACCCCGGTAAATCGGTCGGAATTTAGGTGAATCTTTTTGTATGGTAGCACCGGATCCACTCGATCTGGCACTCAGTCTACAGAAATTCACGCTGCTTCATGGTTTTGGGGATCCTGCATTGGGAGCGGATTCTTGATGACAAAGAGCAATTTTGGTAGATCAATCAATAAAGCAATATTGCAATATGCTATAAGCTTGACGAAAGTTGCTATTTTGAATTATTGTGATTAAAATAACCTCAGAAAACACTATGAAAGCTAAAAGTGTGACCAAGGCTGGCTTTGAGGGACTATCGGAAATGATTATGGCCCTTAAGGAAAAACAAGGTCTGGAGTGGTTTGCTTTTACTGACTGGGTTATGGAGCGCAGTGGCATCAAAATCAGCAAGGACGTGTTATATCGCACGGCTAATGGGTTCCACAAAACAGCCCCAAGCCTAGAACCTCTGATGGCTCTAGCAAAAACTCCAGAGTTTGCTTACTTAGGTTCCACGGCCCACCCAAATCTGGAGCAGATTTGCGAGATCTTGTTTGGAGAGCGCGATGCCTACGGGAAGCCTATTGAAGCAGAATCCCAAGGCCAAGCAGAGTAGCTTTAATCTGAGTGTGTTTAGCGAGTGGGTCTAAACCTCAAGCTAGAAAATGACCTTAGGCTCTGCTCTGCTAAAACCAGCCCAGTCGAGGGACTGCTCGGAAGGATTTACCCGAATCAGGAAGATCAATTTGCTGGGGTGATAGTAGTGATCTGGCTAAGCCCTTGGGTGATGGCATCGGCGGAGAGGGGGCGGGCGAAGAAATACCCCGTGGCAGGGGGTGTGGCCACTCATGTAAATATCGTCGATGGCCAAGGTTTCCCGATTGCGGTAACGCCCCCTCGATGCTCTTGGAGATAGGTATCGGCCCACACCGTGCGACGACCACCCCCAACTAATTGGATCCACCACCCTGCCACAGACTCAGCCACAAAATGACCGCTCCAGGCCTCGGCAAACTGGTATACCGAGGCCCGATCTGCCCCCAGGAGGTACCGGATCTCCTCGGTGGCAATGGTAAACATATCCTGGAGGTCAAAGCTTTGGCGCAGCCGATCCACCAACCACCCTAGGGACTTTTCCCGCTCAATTGGGTGCTGAAGCCGCAGTTCTGCCCGTTTATAGCGGGTAATATCGCGCCCCACAGCCTGAATTTCCACCAACTGGCCTTGGTCATCAAAAGATCCCTGGTCGTACCACTGCTGCCACCGCACATCGCCGCTGGGGGCTGAGTGCGGGTTTCGTGGTTCAACCGGGCCTGATCTGCCGTAATGGTCATCACATTGAGTTCCGGCTAACCATCCAAACTGTGGCTAAGGTGGGGAGGATCCGTAAGATTGGTAAGATTCGTGGGGTCGCAGGCAAAGTACTGGCCATAGGCGTCGTTGATGTCAACCACCTCGCCACTGGCCCGAAACCGACACACGAACTCAGCCTGACTCATCCGTTGCCACCCTCCGATTGGATCCCGCTGTGGTCTAGATTACCGGATTGGTAGCCTAAGTCACTGAATCTTGCCTGGGTTTGCCAGAAGCCGATACGGGAACACCCCGAGGGTCGTGGATTAGGGCATCCAGGTTTCTACCGATCAAAGGAGGCGATGCGGCGAGCCGCACCAATGCTTTGCTCCCCAGGGCCGAAGGTGAGTTCGAGGATCTGTTGATCGGCGAAGGCGCGGCTGGCTTCGCGGTATACGCTGCGGCTGGTGGGCAGGGTACGGCGCTGGCCATCATAGTCAAAGGTGATGGCGTAGTCCACCTGTTTTTGCAGCAGCGGATCGGTGCGTTGCTCTATGGCTTCCCGTTGACGCGCCTCCAGATCCTCCGCCGTGGGACGGGGCGGCAACGCTGGCCACCATAGGCCCTCCTCGTCGGGGCCAGTCACCGCACCTTCCGGGCGAACTCCGTTGCGGTTCACCAGACGATTGGAGGCAAAGGTTTCCCGGCGAATGGTGCGCTGTTGATCAAAACTGCGGGCATAGTCCACCTGCCAGGTATAGGTGACGGTGGCCCTGGCTTCGTAGGTGCCCGTGGTGATGGTATTTCCCGTGGCCGGATAGGTGTCGCAACCGGCGAACAACCCCACCCCCAGGGCTAGGGCACTGAGGCGGGGGATCCAGACAGAACTAGCGGTGGACATAGACAATCCGAGGAATGGAGATAGGGAACACTAAGGGGCGGAACGGCGTACGTTGAGGCAGCACCATTCCTCGCGCCGCCAGAGGGTGGCCACCACCCAGCCGTGTTGTTCGAGGGTATCGGCCACCAGTTTGGATTGATCCAGCAGGATGCCGCTGAGGATACCCCATCCATCCGGCGTAACCAAGGTGTGCAGGTGGGGAATTAAGTCCATAATCACCTCCGCCAGGATGTTGCAAACGACGCCATCAACGGGAGCTTCAATGATCTTCACCAAGTCACCGAGGCCACCGTGAATAATGGGCAAGTCTGCCGCCGATAGCTGGTTCAGTTCGCGGTTGCCGATGGCGGAATGAACCGCCAGGTCGTCAATGTCCGCCGCATAGACCTTTTTCGCCCCCAGCAACAAGGCCCCGATGGATAAAATGCCCGACCCACAGCCAATGTCGGCGATGGTGACATCGGTTGAACTATGGGTTAGCCGCATTTCCAGAGACTCTAGGCAAAGCTGGGTGGTGGGATGTGCCCCGGTGCCAAAGGCTACCCCCGGATCCAACCGCAGCACAATCCGCTGGTTGTCGTCGGGCGGCTCCAACCAGGCTGGGGTAATCAAAAAGCGATCGCCAATCGGCTCCGGTCGCCAGTGGTCTTTCCAACTCTTCGACCAGTCTTCTTCGTCGATCAGGTTCCAGGTGACACGGGGTACGGCCAAGTCACTACAGAGGGCGTCTTGTTTCACCAGTAGGGCCAACGCCGACAAATCCAGCAGTTCTAGCCGATGCTGGGCAAAGTAGGCTTGGACAAAACTGGCAGAACCCCACCGCTGGGTCGAGGTGCCCTGACTGCCAAAGCTATCAAACCGCCAGAAGATATCATCTTCCAGGGCCGGATCACACAGAACCTGAACTTCCCACCAGCTATTGCCCAACGCCATGATCACCGCACTTTGCCGAGGTTGTTTCACCCCGCATCATATAGTAAAAAGTCCTCACGGCCCTCACCCCCAGCCCCTCTCCCGCGAGGGTATTGCTTGTGTTGTTCCCCTCTAGCCCCCCTAAGGGGGAACCGGAATAAGGGGGGAACCAAAGTCAAGCTAGAGGGTGCTAGAGATTCACCGTGTAGGCGTCGCGGATGCCGTCTTCCTTGATGATTTCCTCCAGGATGCCTTCGGGCAGGGGATCATCCAGGCTTAGCACCATCACCGCGTCGCCGCGCACGATTTTGCGACCTACCTGCATACTGGCGATGTTGACGTTGAAACTGCCCAGCAGGGAGCCGATTTTGCCGATGATCCCCGGCATATCCCGGTGCAGGGTGAACAGCATGTGCTGGGTGGGAGGCACGTTGATCGGGAAATCATCGATGTCCGTGATGCGGATTTCGCTGCCGCCCAGCAGCACCCCGGTGGCGGAATGCTCGCCCAGGCTACCCTTGGCGGTTAGGTTCAGGGATCCGGCATAGTCGCGGCTGTCCTCGTCGCGGGTTTCGATGACGTGGATACCCCGTTCCTTGGCCTCAATGCTGGCGTTGACGTAGTTCACCCGTTCTCGCAGAGCATTGGAGAGTAGTCCCTTGAGGGCGGCAATCATAATCGGTTTGCTGTCGCCACTGGCAAAGTCGCCTTGGATCCGCACAGTAAGTTCTTCGACGCGACCGCCAGCCAGTTGGCCCACCAGGTTGCCCAGGGTTTCCGCCAGTTGCAGGTAGGGGCCAAGTTTTTCCAGTACATCAGGCCGCAGACCGGGGATGTTCACCGCAGAGCGAGCGGGGAGACCCAGCAGCACATCGCGGATTTGTTCGGCCACGTCGATAGCCACGTTGACCTGGGCTTCTTCGGTGGAGGCTCCCAGGTGAGGCGTCAGAATCACGTTTTTGCCCAGATCCCGCAGTTCGGATTCGCCTAGAGGTTCCGAGGCATACACATCCAGGGCCGCGCCGCCAATGACGCCATCCCGTAGGGCTTGGGCCAGGTCGGCTTCGTTGATAATGCCGCCCCGGGCACAGTTGATGATCCGCGCCGTGGGCTTCATGGTGGCCAGGGTGGCGGCGTTGATTAGGTTGGCGGTTTCGGGGGTTTTGGGGATGTGCAGGGTGATGTAATCGGCCTCGCGGAAGAGGAAGTCGAGTTCTACCAGACGGCAACCCAACTGTTCAGCCCGGTCGGCGGAAATGAAGGGATCGTAGGCCAACAGCTTCATGCCCATGGCGCGGGCCACGGTGGCAACGTGGGAGCCAATTTTGCCCAGGCCCACTACACCCAGGGTCTTTTTGTAAACCTCGACCCCCGTGAAGTCCTTGCGCTTCCACTCGCCGGATTTTACCGAGGCATCGGCGCTGGGGATGTAGCGCGACAGGGACATCATCATCGCTAGGGCATGTTCGGCGGCGGCGATGGTGTTGCCCTCCGGCGAGTTGACCACCACAATGCCGCGACGGGTGGCTTCGGGGACATCGACGTTATCGACCCCAACCCCGGCCCGACCGATGATTTTGAGGTTGTTTCCGGCCTCGATCACCGCCTTGGTGACGCGGGTGCCGGAGCGAATCATCAGCGCGTCATAGTCGCCAATGACGTTGACCAATTCCTCCGGGGACAGGCTGGTGTTCACATCCACCTGCGCCACCTGGGAAAGAATGTCAATACCTACCTGATCGATGGGGTCGGAAACGAGAACCTTGGGCATGGGTCGGCCATAAAAATGTCACAGGGATCTACTTTACTGCAAAGGGGGAATGGCAGAGGACAGGGTCAGCAACGGTCGGGCAGGGGCCATTCGGACTAGGGTGCTCACCCCAGAACTTGATTTATCAGGCTTTGGCGATACGGGCTAGGTGTCTTCGTCCTGATCCAGCACCCGAAACACATCCACCAACACCACATTGGAGAACAGAAAACCTTCGGGATCACTGAGCCGAACCCGCTGCAACCTGTCCCAGGTATCGCCCTCGATCACTACCCAGCCCGCTTGGATATGGGGTTTTAGAGCCGTATGGAGTCGCCCCCAAGTGTCGGCATCACACAGCGAACGCACCTCACCGCCGCCGATGCCCTCCACCAGCCGCAGCCCCACCATGAGGCGATCTAGCAACTGCTCTAAGGGCGGCGTGGGGGCTTCGTCGTAAACGCCGCCCGATGCCAGGAAATCCTGCACCCACTGGCCATAGGTCGTCAGCGTCCGGGGACGACTGACCCGCTGGTGTTGGGTATAGCTCGTCGCCCCCAGGCCAAAGCCGTAGTAGGACTGGTTGCGCCAGTAGGTGAGGTTGTGGCGGCAGCGGTGCCCCGGCTGGGCGTAGTTGGAAACCTCGTAATGCTCGTAGCCCTGATCGGTCAAATACCGCTGAGCCATGCGATACATGGCCGTGGTCTGCTGATCCGTAGGCAGGGGCGCGTCTCCGGGCTGATAGCGCTTGGCAAACACCGTCTGCGGCTCCACCGTCAGGTCGTACACCGATAAGTGATGTGGCCCCAGGGCAACGGCTTTTTCTAGGCCCGATTCCCAAAGTTCCATCGTCAAATGGGGCAGGCCCGAAATCAAATCCAAACTCCAGTTGGGCATGGCGACGTGATGCAGCCAGTCCACGGCTTGAACCACATCCGCTACTCGATGGTAGCGACCGCAGCTTTCTAAAATCGCATCATCCAACGCCTGTACCCCCAGGCTAATCCGGTTCACCCCCGCCCCCAGGTAGCCCTTTAGGTGTTCTAAATCAAAGGTGCCGGGATCCATTTCCATGGAAATTTCTGCCCCTGACTCAAGGCCAAACCGTTGATCCAGCACCGCCAAAATTCGCTCCACCTGCGCCACGGAAAGCAGAGAAGGCGTGCCCCCGCCCAAAAACACCGTTTGTAGCGATGCCCCTAGATTTAGCGTGGCTTGAATTTCCGCACACAGCACCTCCACATAGCCCTCCACAGACAGGGAGGTTTCCCCCCGTCGCTGGTTGCCCAACACGGAAATGGGGAAATCGCAGTAAAAACACCGCCGCCGACAAAAGGGAATGTGAACGTAGGCTGAAAGAGGAGCAGAAACCATAGGGTCAGTGACGCGTGGATCACGGAATTTTAGGGTACAGAATTTATAGTGTAGGTCTTGGGCAAAAACACTGCACCCAATCCCCAAAATCCTGATTAATATTGAGATAGCGGTTCATGTAACCTCGCCTATCATGGTTCATTTCATCACCACAGATTGGGTGCCCAACCTCGCTTCAGGCCCACGCACCCGCCGTTCTGTTTTTCCGAATCCCCTCTCGCCAGACCCAACGGCCACCACTTCGGTGCCTCCCGCTGCTGCGCCCCTACCCCTAGACGCTGCCCCCTCGGCGGTTGCCGCCGCCAATCCGGCCTTTTCCGCAGAGGAGGAACCCTCCGAGGTGCAGCTCTCCCTGCCGGTAGAGCCCCTAGAGCCGGAAGCTGAGGCCCCGACCATTTCGCCTGTCACCCTGGGGCTGGCCACCCAGGATGTGCGCACGGTGCTGCGGGAACAAAATGAGCAAAGCCAAATTCTCACCACCAAGCTGAACATTCTCTTTGTGGCCAATAGTGCGCTGCTCACCAGTTTAAGTATTTCGCGATTATTAGTGAGTGGAAATTTATTTAGCTTGGCGGAAATTCTTGGTTTTTTAATTAGCTTCTCTCTGCTCATGCGGGCTTTTTTGCCGCGCCAAGTTGCCGTTACACCTAACCTGGAAGACAGCACTTTTTTAGAAACCTACCTCGCGTTAAATGCTCGCGACTATCAGTTACAAATGCTGGTGAATTTGGCAGAAACCTACAATGCCAATAAGCAACGCCTCGAAGATATTTCCCAGGGGCTCAAATATGCCGCCTACACCATCTGGGGTACAACTGCTATTATGCTGATCAATATTGTTGTTATCTATATTACAAAAGGTTTACAGGCACCTGTGCCCTAGGGCATGGCTGGTGCGGTCGCGTTAGGGGTTTCCCATGGCATCTTCTGACCTCATTGATACCCGACCCACCCCCGAGGGGACGACCACCGCTGGGGTGACGGATCCATTGACCACCGGGGCCGATGACCTCCCAGCCGACCTGGGTGAAACTGGCCCAGAGAAACGGGTGGCCCTGCCCAAACCCGACGTCAACAACATCACGGTTCTCACCGAAAATCTCCCAAACGAGCCCATCCTGCCCTGGCACCATTTTGATTCGCCCTGGCTGGATAAGGACTCGACCACTGACGAGATCCCCCCTGAAGTGCCGCCAGCCCCCACCCCAGAGGCGGCGGGTGAACAGTTGAGTCTTGCACTAGATATAGGGTCTGCACCGGAGGATGCCCCTTCAAGCCCCAAGGCCTCGCCCCCCACCGACGAACTTGAGGCCTAGGCCGAGGTCACTCAAAGCCGCGCTCTCGCCAGGGTACCGGATCCACAGCAACGCCATGGACGTAGAGCCCCCAGTGGAGGTGTGGCCCGGTGGAAATGCCGGTGGAGCCCACGGTGCCAATCACCTGGCCCGCTTGAACGAAATCGCCTTCGTTGACGTCAATGCGGTGGAGGTGAATCATAATGCTCAGCACCCCCTGGCCGTGGTCAATGCCGACGGTGTTGCCGTGGAGCGCAAAGCCTTGGTTAACACGACCCACCAGGGCAATACGCCCCGCCGCCGGAGCCACCACCGGGGAACCCGTCGGGGCCGCATAGTCTACCCCGCGATGGTAGTAGTCTGAGGCAAACACCCCGTTGTAGTAGCGGCGCACGCCATAGACGGTGCTCACTCGGCCTGGATTAGGCCGCACCATTGCCCCTCGCCAAAACCGCTCCGGCGTCACCAGGGCTTTAAAGGCGGCAACCCGGTCAAATTCATGCTGGGTGCCCGCAGGATTCTGACTGGAGGACAGGGTGATGCGCTGGGTGGGAAAGGTGCGGTTGCGCAGCCCCACCGCCAGATTACGGCGGCCCTCACTGCCCGTCACCTGAATGGCCAACGTTCCGGGAGACTGAAGCGGGCTGGTGGGGATGAAGGCCCGAAACCGATTGCCCGACAGCGGAAAGGCCGGATAGACCTGGTTTTGATTCACGGTGACGGTGGGGGGATGGCCCCCGGGTTGGCTAGCCTGGATGATCACCGCAATGGTGTCGCCCAGTTGGGGGGAGGAGGGCGAAATCACCACCTCGTAAGCCGAGGCTGGGGTTGCCAGGGCCAAGCTAGCCGAGGCCGCCACCAGCCCAGACAAAACGGCGCGACGGCTGAAGGATCGAGATCCCGTGAGATATTCCATAGGTTTTGGGAGAACGCTGGCTAGAGGGTAGCACCCAGGATGGATTTTAGCCGCGCCCTCCCCTAGTGGCGCTTAAACCGGATGCCGAGGAAGAGGTCGTACAAGAAGCTGAAGAAATCCTTCACTTGCAGGAGCCCGAGGGACTGGGGCGATCCCTTTTCGTCCAGCAGGGGTCGCATCACTTCGTAGGTGGGCTTGTATTTGTACCAGGGCACCGAGGGCCAAAGGTGATGCACCAGGTGGTAGTTCTGGCCCATGATCAGCAGGTTGAGCACCGCACTGGGGTAGACACGGGCATTTTTCCAGCGATCTCGCTCCTCAAAGGGGCGATGGGGCAGGTAGTCGAAAAAGAGGCCGAGGGCGATGCCCACCACCAGGGCTGGGGAAAACCAGAAGTTGAAAATGTAGCCGAGGAAGTCAAATTTCCAGGCGGCAAACACCAGCAGCGCCACGGCCAAACGGCCTAGAAACCACTCCAGCAGTTCCCAGTTGCGCCAGAGCTGACGCTTGAAAAAATAAATTTCGTGGTAGAAGAAGCGTGCGGCAATCAGCCACAGCGGCCCTCCCGTGGATACGAAGTGATCCGGGTCGTTTTCGGGATCGTTCACGTGGGCGTGGTGCTGGAGGTGCACCCGGGTGAACACCGGGAAGGAGAAGCCCAAAATCAGGGCGCTGCCATGACCCAGGACGGCGTTGATGGTGCGGTTACTGTGGGCAGAATTATGAGAGGCGTCGTGGATGACCGTCCCCGATAGATGCAGGGACAGGACGTTCATCAAAAACACGCACCAACTGGGCCAACCCCAGAGGAAATAGCCCACCGTGGACAGGCTAATCAGGCCTACGGAGGCCATAAACATTAGGGTATTCGGACTTAAGCCGCCCTCAGTTTTCAACAACTCAGGGGGCACCGTTTTCCGTATCGTCAGGGGCTCGGTTGCCGCCGACATGTCGCATCGCTCCTACACCAATATCCTCGGTAGTATACGTTACGATGCAGCGTTAATAAAGTTTTGTGACAGGTGATCGGTAAAAATCTCAGCCACGGCGGCTAGGGTGGCCTAGGAACGGTTTCTGGGCAAGTTTCTGGCGCTGGGGCGGGTTTTCTGCCCAGGGCGACCTCTGAACCCGTGGGGCCGGGTGGAATCTCCTCCCTAGGGGCAAAGTCATCCACGGGCTGCGATGTTTGGGCTCAGATTTGATTTAGAGTGACAAAATCCCAATTTTTATGTAAAGGTTGTCTGCTTTTATGTAGAGGTTGTCTGCTGGGCCTTCCGGCGGGTTTTGGCCCCGACCGCTGGGGCCAGGGTCGCGGGTTGCCCCTGGGTTGTCGTTACCGTTCACGTTAGAGAGTTCACTATGCCGCTGAGTACCAATCACCGCCGTACTAAAATTGTCGCCACCATCGGCCCTTCAACCCAGAATGCTGACGTCCTCCGCGCCCTGATTGAAGCCGGGGCCACCACCCTGCGGCTCAACTTCTCCCACGGGAGCCACGAAGACCACCAGCGCAGTATTCGGCTCATTCGGCAGGTCTCCTTCGAGTTGAACCAGCCTGTGGGCATTTTGCAAGATTTGCAGGGGCCAAAAATTCGCCTCGGCAAGTTCGAGCAGGGGGCCATTCAACTCGCCAAGGGGGATCCCTTTGTCCTCACCAGTGAGCGTATTTTGGGCACCCAGGAGCGGGCTTGCGTCACCTACGACAAACTGGCGGAGGAAGTGCCCGTCGGCTCCACCATTCTGCTCGACGATGGCAAGGTGGAAATGAAGGTGGAAGGCGTGGATTTAGACGCCCAGGAACTCCACTGTCGGGTGGTAGTGGGCGGCCTGCTGACCAACAACAAGGGAGTAAACTTTCCGGGGGTTTACCTGTCCATTAAGGCACTCACCGACAAAGACCGGGAAGACCTGATGTTTGGCCTCAACCAGGGGGTGGATTGGGTGGCCCTCAGCTTTGTGCGCAACCCCCAGGACGTCCTGGAAATTAAAGAGATCATCGCCAAGGCGGGCAAGTCCGTCCCGGTCATCGTCAAGATTGAAAAACACGAAGCCATTGAGCAGATGGAGGCAATTCTCTCCCTCGCCGATGGGGTGATGGTGGCCCGGGGCGACCTAGGGGTGGAACTGCCCGCCGAGGATGTGCCAATTTTGCAAAAGCGGCTGATTGCCACGGCCAATGCCCTGGGCATCCCGGTGATTACCGCCACCCAAATGCTCGATAGCATGGTCAATAACCCCCGCCCCACCCGGGCTGAGGTCTCCGATGTGGCCAATGCCATTTTGGACGGCACCGACGCGGTCATGCTCTCCAACGAAACGGCGGTGGGCAAGTTTCCGGTGGAAGCCGTGGCCACCATGGCCCGGGTGGCCGTGCGCACCGAGCAGGAGGGGCTGGATCGCCGCGATTTGGAGAACAGCGGAGCCTATTCCATCCCCAACGCCATTAGCCAAGCCGTGGGCCGGATTGCCTCCCAACTCAATGCAGCGGCGATTATGACCCTGACCAAAAGCGGTGCCACCGCCCGCAATGTGTCGAAATATCGACCCCAGACCCCGATTTTGGCGATTACGCCCCACGTGAATGTGGCCCGCCAGTTGCAACTGGTGTGGGGTGTCAGGCCGCTGCTGGTGTTAGATTTGCCCTCCACCACCCAAACCTTCCAGGCTGCCATGGGGGTAGCCCAAGAAAAACATCTACTCCAGGATGGGGATCTGGTGGTGCTCACGGCGGGTACCCTGCAAGGGGTCTCTGGCTCCACGGATTTGATCAAGGTGGACGTGGTGACGGCGGTGCTGGGCCGAGGCGTGGGCATTGGCGAAGCCTCCGTGAGCGGGCCAGCCCGGGTGGCCCACAGCAGCCTCGATATCAAAGACTTTAACGATGGCGAAATCCTGATTGTGCCCCGCACCAGCGCCGACTTTGTGGAAGCCATCCGCCGTTCCGGAGGCATCATCACCGAGGACGACAGTCTCACCAGCCACGCGGCGGTGATTGGCCTTCGCCTTGGGGTTCCGGTGATTGTGGGGGTCAAAAACGCCACGGAAATCATCCGGGATGGCACCATCCTCACCCTCGACACCCGGCGGGGGTTAGTCTATTCCGGTGCTCTCGGGGCCGTCCGCAACACGCCGGGGCTGGGCTTCTAGCCATGGCCTAGCGCAACCGACATCACCAAGCTCCTAGTCCCGCCATGGGACTAGGAGCTTGGTTTGGGGAAGGCTGAGCCGATCAGACACCCCTAGGCGCAAGGTAGGCCAAGCCTGCATCGCGTGGGCAACACCCCAGAGCCCCACGGCTCCAGCATCCGTCCTAACTTATGCCCTACTTATAGAGTTCAGTGGACAGACGGAAGGCCAGCACGCCGGGAATGAGGGCCAGGGCCAGGGCGATGAAAACCTGAGTATCTGACATAAAACAATTCCTCAAAAACGGGATAAACAAGGGCTGTATAGATCCATGACGGTCGCGGAATGACCATCTTGTCTAGACATGATTGTTCACTAAGTCGGCCTTTTCTAGGTTGAGGTGCGGAGGAACTGTTACACAGCTTAATGCTTGGGTACAGGACACCCCAGATCGTTCAAAGCCCCTCTCCCCGTGAGGAAAAGGGACTTTAAAAACCCTTACGCCCCTCTCCTGCCTAGGGGGCTGGGGGTGAGGTAGCCAAGATATGGCGATCTAGTACCTCTAAAGTGTGGAAGCCGCAGCGGTAGCGAGTTCCTGGTTACGGTCTTCGATCACTTTGTCGATCAACCCGTAGGCGGCGGCTTCTTCGGCGGACATGAAGTAGTCACGGTCGGTGTCTTTTTCGATTTGTTCGATGGGTTTACCAGTGTGGCGGGCCATCATTTCATTGAGTTCCTGGCGCACCCGCAGGATTTCCTTGGCCTCAATGGCGATGTCGCTGGCCTGGAGGCGTTGCCGTCCGGTGCCGCCCATGGGCTGGTGAATCATAATCCGGGAGTGGGGCAGGGCCAACCGCTTGCCGGGGCTACCCGCCGCCAGCAGGAACGCGCCCATCGACGCGGCCAGACCGAGGCAGATCGTCACCACGTCAGACTTGATGTACTGCATGGTGTCGTAGATGGCCATCCCCGCTGTTACCGAGCCACCGGGGGAGTTGATATAGAGATAGATGGGCTTGCTGTTGTCGTCGGAATCGAGGTACAGCATGGCTGCCACGATGGAGTTGGCCAGGGTATCGGTAACTTCCTGCCCTAGGAAGATGATGCGTTCTTGGTTGAGGCGGGTGTAGATGTCTACCCACTGGCTGTATTGGCTACCGGGCAGACGATAGGGAACCTTGGGAGTACCGATAGGCATAGTGTTTTTGCAACCTTAAAACGAGAAACAACGTCAGCTTTGAAGTTTGATTTGGAAGTGACGAATTAGGCGACTCCAGCGGGCATTTTGGGCAGTTCTTTGCGGCTTTCCAGAACGCGGTCAATGATGCCGTATTCCTTAGCTTCTTGGGGGTTCATGTAGAACATCCGGTCGGAATCGCGCATCACTTCATCCATGGTTTTACCCGTGCTGCGGGCCAAAATTTCCATCATGGATCGCTTGTTGTCGATCACTTCCTTGGCGCGAATTTCGATGTCGGTGGCTTGGCCTTGGGCACCGCTGCGGGGTTGGTTTAGCACAATGCGAGCGTGGGGCAGGCTGGCCCGATAGCCCTTGGTGCCCGCCGCCAAAATCACCGCCGCCGAACCCATGGCCTGACCAATGCAAATGGTGTGAACCGGGGGCTTGATGTAGTTAATGGTGTCGCAGATGGCAAAGGCTTCGGTGTCGTAGCCGATCATGTTGCCGTCGTACCAGGAGGTGCCCGTGGAGTTGATGTAGAAGAAGATGGGCTTATCGGGGTCGTCAAATTGCAGGTAGAGCAACTGGGCGATGATCAGTTCGGTTACGTCGATGCCCACCTGTTGCTTGATGTCGTCGCCCGAAAACAGGGGCAGCCCCAGGTACACAATCCGCTCCTTCAACAGCAGAGAGGGCAAATCTGGGGGCGGCGTACGATACATGGCATCGCCATAGTAGGGGGCTTGCACAGCTTTAATTTCCATACTCATAGACCAAACCTGCCCAAATACGGGTTTTTAACAGTGTAACGCGCTTGCGAACCGGGTTCTACCCACGCCCTGGCGGATCTCCGCCCCCTGCGGCCAAGCCCGAGGAACAGATCCCTAAGGCCCTCGCTGGCTGGGGTTTAGCCCATCGGGTCGGGGGACGGGGGCGGCTCTGGCTCCATCCGTCCAGCCACGGTGGCAATCCAGCCCCGGCGCAGGGCCAATTCCAGCAGGGCCGCCGCCAGGGCAAACATCAGCAGGCTTTCGGTGATGGCCACCAGAAACGGCCAGCCCATCATCGAGACCGCCGCCCCCACATTCACCAGGGCCAGCCCCCGCACGAAGCTAAAGGCAAAAATAACCCCTGATCGCAGGTAGGAACTGGGGTCTTGGCGGACGACGTAGCGATAGGTGATCCCAAACAGGGCACCGGACAAGGCGGCGCTGGCGGCGCTGACCCAAAAGGTGATCCCCGTAAAGCCATCGATGGTGGATGCGGCGGCCTCGGCCCAGCCCAGGGCCGCCGCCCGATGCAGCCATAGGAGCATCGCCCCCACCGCTCCGGCCATCAGGCCCGTGAGCCCTGCGGCCTGCACCGAGGCAATCCGGTCGGCCATGCCCTGACCTTGGTTCATGGTTTCGGCTGTGCTGTCCACCCTCTCTCCTCCTGGTTTATGCTGACCGCTGGCCATACCCATAGCCGTCCCCACTGATTCCACTGAGTCGCAGCAGATGGGAGCCTTTACCGTATGATAGGTATGGCTGTGTTGTCTTCTATCAACTCATTGCAATTATGGACATTTTGACCTTGGGCTGGGTATCTCTACTGGTTGTTTTCACCTTCTCGCTGTCGATGGTGGTCTGGGGCCGCAACGGCTTCTAGGATCAATCCTCACCGTCATCCCTGCGTTAGCTATGGAAGCCACCCTTGAAGCACAGGCCTTTAGCGTTCTGGCCGTGATGGCCCTCGTTCTCCTCGTGGTTGTCACGGGCGGGGTTGTTTACCTCACGGCGGCAGACTGGCGAGATCGGCGGCGGCGCAAAAACGACCAGGATGTCGTGAAGCGTCGTCCGGCCAAAGCTGCCAAGGCCGCTAAGAAGTAGTTTCAGCCGTAGTGTTCGTCCCGCTTATATTCTCCCTACAGAGGCTCGGATCGTCGGTGTTTGGCCGATATCCGGGCTTTTGTTTGGGGTTTGGGCCGCTGGGAAGGCGTCAGGACATGATGTTTCAACGAAGGGATTGGGTGTAATGGCGGTAATGGTTCCCACAACGGCTCGGCAATGGGCGCTTTCGGCCCTGCTTCAGGTGCAGGGCGGAGCCTATGCCGATGTGGCCCTCCATCGCACCCTAGCCCAGGCGAAGCTGTCTCCCCAGGATGTCGCCTTGGCGACGGAATTGGTCTACGGCACCGTGCGCCGCCAGCGCACCCTAGACGGGCTGATTTCCCAGTGGGGCACCCGTCCTGCCGAGAAACAGCCCCCGGTACTGCGGCTTGTGTTGCAGTTGGGGCTGTATCAACTGCGCTACCTGACGGCCATTCCGGCCTCAGCAGCGGTCAACACCAGCGTGGAGTTGGCGAAGGCCAACGGTCTAGGGCAACTGTCGAAGGTGGTGAACGGTCTGCTGCGGCAGTACGAGCGGCTGACCGCAACAGGCACCGATCCCCTAGGGCTGCCCGACGACCCCACGGCAGCCCTGGGGGTGCGCCACAGCTACCCCAACTGGATCATTGACCTATGGCGACAGCAGATTGGTGCCCCTGAAACCGATCAGCTTTGCCAGTGGTTTAACCGGGTGCCCAGCCTGGATCTGCGGGTGAACCGTCAACGGGCCACGGTGGATCAGGTGGAGCAAGCCCTCGGGGCGGCGGGTCTAGCCACGGAGCGCCTGCCCGGATTACCCTGGGCCTTGCGTTTGGGGCCAGCGCCGGGGGCCATTGCCGATCTACCGGGCTACGACCAGGGCTGGTGGGCGGTGCAGGATGCCAGCGCCCAGTGGGTGGGGCAGATGCTGAACCCCCAGCCCGGGGAGACCGTGATTGACCTCTGCGCCGCACCGGGGGGCAAGGCCACCCACCTGGCGGAAATGGTGGGCGACCAGGGCCTCGTGTGGGCCTGTGATCGCACCGCCTCGCGCCTGAAAAAAGTCACCCTCAATGCCGCCCGTCTACACCTACACCATCTCCGCACCCACCTGGGCGACAGCACCGATCTATTGTCCCTCCATGGCCAAGGGGATCGTGTCCTCGTCGATGCGCCCTGCTCCGGGTTAGGCACCCTGCACCGCCACGCCGATGCCCGCTGGCGACAAACCCCAGCCTCCATTCAGGCCCTCATCCCGCAGCAGCAGGCTCTCTTGGCGGAGGGAGCCCGCTGCACCAAACCGGGCGGCACCCTTGTCTATGCCACCTGCACCCTCCACCCCGCCGAGAACGAGGCCGTGATTCAAGCCTTTTTACAGAGCCACCCCCGCTGGCGCATTTCCCTCCCCGAGATCGATCTCCCTCCCGGCCTTGCGCCTAGCCCCGAAGGCTGGCTGAATTTCTGGCCCCATCGCCAAGGGATGGATGGCTTCTTTATGGTTAGCCTGCGCCATGACAAGCCATGAAGTGATGTATTGTTTTGTTGCTAAGTCCCGATGATTGCTAACGAAAAGTTTAATTTCAACAACAACTTTCCCCGTTTCTAACGGTAGTTTCGTAGGCTAGAGGGAAATGAACCGGGGATCAACGCTTGGGGGTCGTTGTGGCAAGAGGCCCAGGGTGCCACATACCGTAAGCCTGAACCAAGTTCATGGGTGAACTGGGTATTGAGATCATGCCGCTAACGGTTTTGCTGGCCGAAGACGATGAG
>JALQST010000209.1 GCA_023264315.1 Nodosilinea sp. BSH.14 | reverse complement strand
CTGGCGGCAGCGGGCATTCTTCTTCCCTTGGTGGTGGTGGCCCCCGCTGCCTCGATCCCCGAGCCCAACCGTCCCTATCTGCCCTGGGCAGAAACCTACCACGGGGCCATTGTCGCCACCGCCAGCGATGACCTTGACCACCTAGAACCGGCCATCCACCAAGCCATTCAGCAGTTTTTGGCCCTGCCCGCCGAAAGCTGTGCCCTATCCACTGATTCCGCTGCCGCTGACCGATCAGCCGATCCCACACATTCCTCCCCCGATCCCCTCACCACCCAGCAGGATCGTCTCACCGACAAGCTGAAGGCCCGCCTGGGCTACCTTGGCGTTTACTACAAACGCAATCCCGAATACTTCCTACGCAATATGAGTCAGGTTGACCGTGAGACGCTTCTCAACCAGCTCAGAATCGACTATCGCAAGATAGTGCTGGGGTACTTTGCCAACGATACCAACCTTAACCAAAATATCGATACCTTTGTCAACCAAGCCTTTATGGCCGACATCTCGGTGTCGGTGATTGTGGAAATGCACATGGATTTGATGGACGAATTCTCCAAGCAGCTTAAGCTGGAGGGGCGCAGTGAGGAAATTCTGCTGGACTATCGACTCACCCTGATTGATGTGATCGCCCACCTTTGCGAAATGTACCGCCGGTCAATTCCTCGGGAACCCTAGACCCCCGATCCCTGGGTGCTCTCGTTTCCCAAAAATCCCCGGTGAGAAAATCCCCGGTGAGGTAGCTCGGAGGAGGGCAGTCCAGTCGATATAATTAAGGCCGTCATTCTAACTTAGGTTGCCCTAGTCTCCATCGTTACAGAGCATAAGCCCATGAGTGCCGTCAAAAAAACCTACATCCTGAAGCTCTACGTGGCGGGGAATACCCCCAACTCCATTCGGGCGCTCAAAACCCTCAACAACATCCTAGAGGAGGAGTTTCAGGGGGTCTATGCGCTAAAGGTGATTGACGTGCTGAAAAACCCCCAACTGGCGGAGGAAGACAAGATTCTCGCCACCCCCACCCTGTCTAAAATTCTGCCCCCTCCCGTCCGTAAAATCATCGGCGACCTGTCGGATCGAGAGCGTGTGTTAATTGGCCTTGACCTACTCTACGACGAACTCCGCGAGGACGACATCTATAGCTAGTCAGATCACGGTATGCTAAATGCGCAATACCTACGGTCTCCTCGGTTTCTTTCGCTTCTTGATGTCCGCCGCAAGCCATTCCCATGACTGACACCGCTCAACCCGATTTGCCTTCCTCCACTCTGCCTTTGGGGGTGCGCAAAACCCGCACCATGATCGAAGGCTTCGACGACATCAGCCATGGTGGTTTGCCGATGGGCCGTTCGACCCTGGTCAGCGGTACCTCAGGCACTGGAAAGACGCTGTTTGCGGTGCAGTTCATCTACAACGGCATCACCGAATTCGACGAGCCTGGGGTCTTTGTCACCTTCGAGGAATCGCCAGAGGACATCGTTCAAAATGCCTACAGCTTCGGCTGGGATCTGCAAAAGCTTGTGAACGAGGGCAAGCTGTTTATTTTGGATGCCTCCCCCGACCCGGAAGGACAGGATGTGGTGGGCAATTTTGACCTGTCGGCCCTGATCGAGCGGATCCAGTACGCCATCCGCAAATACAAGGCCAAGCGCGTCTCCATCGACTCGGTGACGGCGGTCTTTCAGCAGTACGATGCCGCATCCGTGGTGCGGCGAGAAATTTTTCGCCTGGTGGCCCGCCTCAAACTGATGGGCGTCACCACGGTGATGACCACCGAGCGCCTGGATGAGTACGGCCCCGTGGCCCGCTTTGGGGTTGAAGAATTCGTCTCGGACAACGTGGTGATCGTCCGCAACGCCCTAGAAGGGGAACGCCGCCGCCGCACCATGGAAATCCTCAAGCTGCGCGGCACCACCCACATGAAGGGCGAGTATCCCTTCACCATCACCAACGACGGCGTCAACATCTTCCCATTGGGGGCCATGCGATTGACCCAGCGATCCTCTAATGCGCGGGTGTCCTCCGGCGTAGCCACCCTGGACGAAATGTGCGGCGGCGGCTTCTTCAAGGACTCCATTATCCTGGCTACCGGGGCCACGGGGACGGGCAAAACCCTACTGGTCAGCAAATTTTTGGTGGATGGCTGCAAGGCCGGAGAACGGGCGATCTTGTTTGCCTACGAAGAATCCCGTGCTCAGCTTTCCCGCAACGCCTACTCCTGGGGCATCGACTTTGAAGCCATGGAGCAGCAGGGGCTCCTCAAGATCATTTGCGCCTACCCCGAATCTGCCGGATTGGAAGACCACCTGCAAATCATCAAAACCGAGATTTCTCAGTTCAAACCTGCCCGCATGGCGATTGACTCGCTTTCGGCCTTGGATCGTGGCGTTAGCAACAACTCCTTCCGGCAGTTTGTCATCGGCGTCACGGGCTTTGCCAAGCAGGAAGAAATCACCGGATTCTTCACCAACACCACTGAGCAGTTCATGGGGTTACACTCCATCACCGAATCCCACATCTCCACCATCACCGACACGATTTTGATGCTGCAATACGTAGAGGTGCGCGGCGAAATGTCTCGCGCCATCAACGTCTTCAAAATGCGTGGTTCTTGGCACGACAAGGGCATTCGGGAATACACCATCAGCAGCCACGGCCCTGATATTAAAGACTCCTTCCGTAACCTGGAGCGCATCATCAGCGGTTCCCCCACCCGCATCGCCGTGGACGAAAAGAGCGAACTGTCCCGCATTGTCCAGGGCGTTCAAAGCGACGCAATGGAGTAACAGGCTCGATCCCCCCTCTAGCCCCCCTTAGCCATGGGGAAAGTGGCGTCAAAGTTCCCCTGCCTCAGGGGAATTTAGGGGAATCTCACAGCATGGCCCAAACGCTCTGCCAGGTGGTGGCCACAAAGACTACGAAGGCTATTAGCGCCAAAATTCCCTGGAGAATGTTGCCGACCAGGGTGCCCACCACAATGGCCAACCCCACTTTGCCAGACTGAATCATGCGTGCGTTCAGCTTCAGGTCGCGGCGGTGTAGAAATTCGCCGATGAAAGCTCCGATCACCGTGCCTAAAATCAGCCCCAGGAGCGGAATACCCGTGGGTAAGAGTGGCAACAGACCAAAGAGGCCCAGAAACATGCCCACAAAGGCTCCAATTTGGCCCCAGGAACTGGCCCCCACCCGCTGCGCCCCCAGCACTCCGGCTAGGTAGTCAATCGATACGCTCAGCACCGTCGTGACGATGGCTACCCCCAGCGCCCATTTAAGGCTGCTGAAGCCCGCCACAACCCCCCACGCGATCACCGCTCCCAGCACCAGGCTGATCCCCGGCAGGGCAGGCAACACGGCTCCTACTACTCCTACCAGCATGACCAGCAGCAGCCCCCCGTACAGCACGGGCTGCCAGGGGGTCGGCGGGAGGGCGGGCGCAGCTTGGGCGAGCCCATGCCCCAGGGCCATACCCCAGCCTGCGCCAATTGACGGAAACACAAGAACACCATTGAGAACCATGGGCAGGGCGGGCATTTTAAGCCCGTTAGGTACATCGATGCGGGAGCTACCTGTAATGTACACCATGCCTTCAGCACCATCCCGGCGGCCCAGGCTAGCCTTCACCGTTCCACGATCCGTTCCTCAATGCTCTCCCACCCAGACCGGATTTACCTTGATTGAAAGCCTGGTGGTCGTCACGGTGATTGCCATCATCGCCACCATGGCCCTCCCCAGTTGGCTCGGCTTTCTGGATCAGCGGCGGGTCAATATGACCCAAGACTTGATCTATCAAGCCCTGCGTAAAACCCAGGCGGAAGCCTCCCAAAAACGCCAGTCCCAACGATTTAGCTTGCGGGAACGCAATGGCCAACTGGAGTGGGCCAGCCATCCAGACACCCTATCTGCTATCCAGGTATCCCATTGGACACCCCTGATCGACGGTGTGAAACTGGCCAGCGAAGATAATACGCTCCTCCAGAGCGGCGGCATTTACTACGCGAGGTTTGACCATGACGGAAATGTGAGTTCTCGGCTAGGACGTATCACAGTGGTGGGCCATGGAAACCGCATGAGTCACCGCTGTGTCGTCGTCTCAACGCTAATCGGAGCGATGCGCCGAGGACAAGGGCAAACCAGGGCAAACGCTGACGGACGCTACTGCTACTGAACTCAGGGGTTTACAAAGCCCATGGGAAACCATCATCCTGGGTTTCTATGGCGGACAGACAGCCTACCCTACCGTGGTTTTTGTGCGCCCGTACTGTTAGCGGGTGAGAGTGACAAAATATCACGGCAGGTTAAGTATTGCGGCGTCCAACGAAAAAAGGGCGCTACCATAATGGACATTATAAATACCCTGTCCACTTGTCACTTCAGGGTCTTTTATGGGTCATCCCAGGATGATTACCATAATATTTTCTGTAACAATTGGCCTTTGAACGGCTATCTAGCCTAGGCCAACGCCAGTCCTACGGGGTCTTCTGCGCGTTTTATACAACATTTTTGCAATTTATCACCCTTCTTCACTATGGCTGATTCTTCTCGGCATTCCGTGGTTGACGCGGCAATTGATCCGGCTTCTGTGGCCGAAATTCCTAGTAGTGGGCTGATCCCTGCCGTAAGCACCGGAATTTTTGTCTGTGTGCATGGGCATTTCTACCAGCCCCCCCGCGAAAATCCCTACCTCGATGCCATTGAGAAGCAGCCCAGCGCCGCCCCCTTCCACAACTGGAATGAGCGCATCCACCATGAATGCTATCGGCCCAATGCCTACGCTCGGATTTTGAACGACCGGGGCGAGGTGATCCGCATCGTCAACACCTTTGAATACATCAGCTTCAACATGGGGGCCACCCTGCTGAGCTGGATGGAGCGCCACGACATCGAAACCTACCAGCGCATTTTGGATGCCGACCGCAACAGTTGCGCCCGCTTACAGGGTCACGGCAACGCCATTGCCCAGGTTTACAACCACATCATTCTGCCCCTGGCCAATGCACGGGACAAAGTCACCCAGGTGAAGTGGGGGATCGCCGACTTCCGACGGCGGTTCCAGCGCGATCCCGAAGGCATTTGGCTGGCGGAAACGGCGGTGGATTACCCCACGTTGGAAGTCCTAGTCAACGAGGGGATCAAGTTCACCATCCTGGCTCCGTCGCAGGTGCAGCGCTGTCGGCCCCTGGTCAGCCACAACGGCGAACGGCAGGATTGGCACGAGGTGGGCGGCGGACAGATTGATCCCAGCCGTCCCTACCGCTGTTTCCTCAAAAACGAGGATGGTAGCGCTGATCCTAGCCGCTATATTGATGTGTTTTTCTACGATGGCCCGATCTCGCGGGACATGGGCTTTAACGATGTGCTGGCGGCGTCTTCCCACTTTGCCGGACGCATCGGGCAGGCGATCCACGGGGATCACCGTCCCTTCCAGCTCATTTCGGTGGCCACCGATGGCGAAACCTTTGGCCACCACAAGGGCGGTGCCGAAAAGGCCCTGGCCTACGCCGTCACCGAAGAATTTCCCCGTCAGGGCTGGACGGTGACGAATTACGCCCACTACCTGGCCACCCATCCCCCCGCCTGGGAAGCCGAACTGAAGCCCGTCACCGCCTGGAGTTGCTCCCATGGGGTAGACCGCTGGCAGGACGACTGCGGCTGTGGCGGCGGCGATGTGTGGCATCAACAATGGCGGCGACCGCTTCGGGATGCCCTCGATTGGCTGCGCGACAAGCTGGCCGTGGTGTTTGAACAGCGGGGGGCGGAGTTCCTGCGCGATCTCTGGGCGGCGCGAGATGCCTACATTCAGGTGATCGGTGATCGCGGCGACGACAGCCTCAACGCCTTTTTGGCCGAGCACCAGCGCCGGGATCTTTCCCCTAGCGAGCGCGTCACCGCCCTGCAACTGCTGGAAATGCAGCGCCACACCCTGCTGATGTACACCAGTTGCGGCTGGTTTTTTG
>JALQST010000208.1 GCA_023264315.1 Nodosilinea sp. BSH.14 | reverse complement strand
AGGCAGGTGCTATGAAGCAGAAACCTAGATCGCGAGGTTTAGGCATCACCGTGGGTTTACCCCGGTGAGGATGTCAACAAGGGGCCGTTTAAGTAAGGAAAGCTTCCGGCTCCCCCCTCCCTTCTAGGAAAGGGGCTGGGGGTGAGGTCTTCCGGAGGCTTTGCGATTTCCTGAACCTAGCCGTGGTAGTCCTGGCCGCTGCCGTAGGAAAGCGCATCTACCCAACGATGGATATAGTATCGCTGAACGGGGGAGAGCGCATCCGCAGCGGGTTTGACGGTCTGAAGTAGGGGGGCGAGGGCGCTGTATCCGGCGAGGCTGCCGTAGTGCCGCAGCCAGCCTAGCAACGTTGGCATGCCCACCTGGGGAATAATTTGCGCCACCAGGGCCGGATGCTTGAAGCCCGTTACTAGCAGGGTTTTGGCCAGGGGAGGGAACTGCACCACATCCTGCAAAAAGGGCTTGAGGGTGGCGTCTCCTAGTCCGGCCATGTCGGCAAAAATGGTGGCTAACAGGGTGTTGATGCGCTGGTCAGGCAGGGTTTGATCCATCCCCACGCTCATGGATTTTTGGAACAGCCACGTCACCGACAGGTTGGGCTGGTAGGGCTGAAGCTGCCCCAGCGCTTTGGCATCGAGGCAATCGCTGGTGAGGGCGTCGTGAATGCCCTCCGTGAGCCGCTGGAGGTGGCGGATCATGGCCCCAAAGCCGCCAAAACTGAGGGGAGACTGGTGGCCGCTGCTGTCCCCCACCGCCAGGGTGCGGCCCCAGGGGTAGCGCAAGGGGCTGTGGCGATAGCACGGAAAAAAGCCAAACAAGGCCCGCTTCACGGTTAGGTTGTCTAGGCTGACCTGCTGATACTCCGGTAGCAGCGTCCAGTAGTCCTCAAACAATTCCGTCAGGCTCAGCCGTCGGGGGTCGGCATCCACGTAGGTGAAGAGGTACGTGGTGCGGCCATCCCGGGCCGGAAAGGCTTCCCAAAAATACTGGCACTGATGGCGAATGGGGGTGAAGGAGACGATTAAATCGCCGCTGTCGTTGTGGGGGAACCCCTCAGCGCAGGTGCCCACCACCAGGCACCCCGCATCGGGCCGCTGGTTGCCCCTAGCCTGCCGCGCCACCGGGGAAAAATGCCCCATGGCATCCACCATCAGCCGCGTGGTCAACCCTGGCCCCGCGTTGACCTGCACCCCATCGGGATGCACCACGGCCCCGGCAAAGGCGGTGTTTTCCAGGAGTTTCCCTCCCGCCGCCAAAAATTTTTGCTTCAGGATCTCCAGCAGCACCACCGGATCGACGCCTACATTCAGCACATCCCTCACCCACAGCGGATCGCCCGTGCCAAACTGAATCCGGGCCGGGTTGTATTCCGAGGCGATCACCTGCTCCAACTCCGCCTCGGTGAGCAGGCCCAGGTTGACCAAGGCCGCCAGTTCCCGCCGGGAGATGTTCCACTCCTGATCCCGTCCGCGTAACATGCCCCGCTCAATTAACGCCACCCGCCAGCCCAGTTGGGCCAGCCCCGCCGCCAACAACACCCCCAAGGTGCTGCCGCAAATCACCACATCCCACTCCACCTCCCCCAGACCCTCATCCAAGGTCTGCACCACCTCCGTCTGGGGCACATTCCCCGTGCGGTAGCGCCGCCAGAGGTCATCGGCCTGGGCTAATCCGGCCAGGGGGTTGCCCACCAAAGGGGCCAGCAGGGTTTCCGTTAACGACAGGGACATCGGGAATTAGGCCCATCCATGGGGGCGGAACGTGGGTAGACCTTCATCCTAACGGCATCCTGGTGGCCGCGTCTGCCCCGGAGGGCCACCGCGATGGCGGGAGGGCGTTAGGGAGTGGGCAGGTTGCCGGGGCGGACGGTGACGGTTTGTTCCTGACCGTTGCGGCGCAGGGTGAGGGTGAGGGGTTGGCCCACGGTGGATTGTTCCACCACCCGCTGCACTTCGGATCCGTCCTTCACGCTTTGGCCTTCGATAGCGGTGATTACATCCCCAGCCCGCAGTCCGGATTGGGCTGCCGGAGAATTAGGCACGACCTGGGCAATCAGGACGCCCTCGGTATCGTCCACGCGGAAGGGGCTGTTCGGGCTGGTGTTGATGTTGTCCTTCACCGCTGGGGAGAGCGTCACCATTTGGATGCCGAGGTAGGCGTGTTCGACCCGTCCGGTTTGGATGAGCTGGGTGCTAATGCGCTGCACGGTGTTGATGGGGATGGCAAATCCTAACCCCTGAGCCCCCTGGATGATGGCGGTATTGACGCCGATCACCTCGCCATTGAGGTTGAGCAGGGGGCCACCGGAATTGCCGGGGTTGATGGCGGCATCGGTTTGGATGAAGTCTACCCGTTTGTCGGGGACGCCCACCTCGCGGCTGGTGCGGCCCGTGGCGCTAATAATGCCCGCTGTGACGGTGCTATCCAGCCCCAGGGGGTTGCCAATGGCGATGACCCATTCTCCAGGTTGGATTTGGTCGGAATTGCTCAGCCGCACCGTGGGCAGGTTCTGGGCGTCAATTTTAATCACAGCCACGTCGGTCACGGTATCGGCCCCCATCACCTCTCCAGTGAAGGTGCGGCCATCCTTGAGCGTCACCTGGACGCGGTCGGCCCCTTCAACTACGTGGGCGTTGGTGATAATTTGGCCATCCGCTGTGGTGATAAAGCCAGATCCCACCCCTTCCTGAATTTGCTCGCCGCCGGGGGGCATGGCATTGCCAAAGAACTGGCGAAACATGGGATCTTGGAACTGGGGTGGCAGGTTGCTCTGGACGGTGCGGGAGGCATCAATGCGAACCACCGCTGGCCCCACGTCCTGCACGATGTCGGCAATCAGGTTGGGGTTAGAAAGGGTGGGGGCACTGCTGCGCTGGGCCACCAGAGGCGCGTCAGCCTGGTTGGGGAAGGCAACGGCGGGCCGCTGAACCAAAGACCCCAGGGCGGCCACCGCCTCAGGGCCAACGGTGGCTACCCCTGCCCCCAGCAACATCAGCGCCAGGGATTTGGTGACGGTGCCCATAGGGCGGGCGGTTCGGTCGGATTCAGCTTTAGTCATGGCAAGTCCCTCAAGACGGTCTTATGATGGATTGTCTTTTAATGTAGGGAAACCCTATGGCGGCCCCATGGCGAGGGCATGGCGAAGCTGTGACAGTTTGGGGATATTGCCACATCGATCCTCGCCCCCCGGCTTGACCCGAAGCCCATTCCCCTCAAATGCATCGATCAAATGCATCGATATGTGACTACCCCGTTACCCCTCCGGGGGATAAGGGGAAACTTGGAGATAGGCGGATCGATCTATCATCATGAAGGGGCAAGGTGTTTCTCGCCCAGCGAAATTCTAGCCCTAGGGATGAGGTTGAGCCCTGCTTCCTGGCCCTAGCACCATCCCCGGGTCACCGACACGACCGCTTCCACCGCCGCTCACGGGTTCATTATCGGGCCGATTCCATACCTGGGCCGATTCCGTCACCTGAAAACTATCGTGCCTACTGGCATCGTCACCCGCGCCGGGATGTCCTCGCTGACCCCCTGCGTTGTACAAGGAGTATTGGCGAATGGCTAACACTGAGCATCTAAGCATCCTAGACAAGGGGGTTGACGCCTGGAACACCTGGCGGATAGAAAATCCTGAGGTGCGGCCAGACTTCCAAGGGGCTGACCTCACCCAAGCGCAACCTCCCCGGCATTGATTTTCGCCACACCAACTTCTATGAAGCCAACCTGCGAGAAAGTATTTTCACTCAGGCCAATTTTGAGTCCTCCACCCTGTACCGCTGCGACCGCTGCATGGCCGATCTCACCGGGGCTAACCTCAGCATGGTGGACTTCTACAAAACCAATCTTTACACTGCCAACCTCACAGACGCCAACCTGCGCTACTCCCACTTCTATAAAGCCGATATGCAGGAAACCCTACTGGCTTCGGCGGATTTGGGCGAGTCTAACTTTTACGACGTGGACATGCGGGAGGCGATTATGCATTCCGCTAACCTGGTGAGAACCACCTTCTATTACTCCAACCTCTGTAACGCCGACCTCGCTCTGGCCAATCTCAGGAGCGCTAGCCTGATGGGGGCCAACATCGCGAAGGCGAACCTGCACCGGGCCAGTTGCGTGGGCACGAACCTCTTTCGGGCCACCCTTCAGGGCACCGACCTCAGCGAAGCCGACCTGCGAGAAGCGGTGCTGCGCCTTGCCAACCTCAGCCATGCCTCCCTGGAAAATGCCAACCTGTTCCGGGCCAACCTGTCGGAAGCCTGCCTAGACTTTGCCCAACTGGCGGGGGCCAATTTCAAGAAAACCAATCTGTGGCACGTCAATCTGGGGCAGCTCATTCTCACCAACCCCGCCCACGACCGGGATGCCATTACCTTTGATGCCAGCGACATGAATTAAGGCGGTTGGGGCTGGCGAGGTATCCCTAGAAAAATCCCCATGACACTAGGGGGCAGGTACATCGGCCATCGCTGTCATGCCCTAGGCTTGTTGGCAAAACTACCCCCCGATACCATCCTCGATGCCCACAACAGCACCACCGCCGGACAGTGGAAAGAACACCTCCCGAAGCAAACCCTCAGCAACGGGCTTTCCTAGAGGTTGCCAAAGGGGCAGGCGATCTGACCCCTACATGGTCAAATCCTGTAGGGGCGCGGTCTCCGCGTCCGACTTGCGAGAACCCAGATCTGCCAAGGTGATCGCTGGCGGGCCGCGTCTGTGGGTGGCGATGGGTGGCGATCTAGGGTGCGACCTTTGCCCTAACCATAGAGATTTTCCTGGGCTGACCCCGCCAAAACCCGGTGCACAACCCGTTATTCTAGGTAACGTGTCGCCACTCTGGGGAATACCGATGGATACGAAGGCTTTCAAGCGCTCCCTGCACCATTCCGAAAACTATTTTCGTCAGGGCTTTGGCCACGGAGACAAGGTGGCGGGCCAAATGCAGAGCGAGTATAACAGTGGCCTGATCCAGGAAATCCGGGCTTTGAACTACACCCTCACCCGGGGGAATGTCACCATCAAACTGGCGGAGGCCTTTGGCTTTTGCTGGGGGGTGGAGCGAGCCGTGGCCATGGCCTACGAAACTCGGCAGCATTTCCCCACCGAGCAGATTTGGATTACCAACGAAATCATCCATAACCCCAGTGTCAACCAACGTCTCAAGGAGATGAAGGTCGCCTTTATTGAGGTCAAAAACGGCGATAAGGATTTCTCGGTGGTGGGCCAAGGCGACGTGGTGATTCTCCCTGCCTTTGGGGCCAGCGTACAGGAAATGCAGTTGCTTAACGACAAGGGCTGCACCATTGTGGACACCACCTGCCCCTGGGTGTCTAAGGTGTGGAACACGGTGGAAAAGCACAAGAAAAAAGATCATACGTCCATCATCCACGGCAAATACAACCATGAAGAAACCGTGGCCACCAGTTCCTTTGCGGGTAAATATTTGGTTGTTCTCAACCTAGACCAAGCAGAATACGTGGCCAACTACATTCTGGAGGGCGGCAACCGCGAGGAGTTCATGGCCACCTTTGGCAAGGCGTGCTCCGCCGGGTTTGACCCCGACACCGATCTGGATCGCATCGGCATTGCCAACCAAACCACCATGCTCAAGGGTGAAACCGAGCAAATTGGCAAGCTGTTTGAACACACCATGCTGAAAAAGTATGGCCCCCAAGCCCTCAACGATCATTTCCTCAGCTTCAATACCATCTGCGACGCCACCCAAGAACGCCAGGACGCCATGTTTAAACTGGTGGATGAAACCCTCGATGTGATGGTGGTCATCGGCGGCTACAACTCCTCCAACACCACCCACCTGCAAGAAATTGCCATCGAGCGCCACATTCCCTCCTACCACATCGATAGTGCCAGCCGGATTGGCCCGGGCAACCGCATCGAACATAAGCTCCTCCACGGCGATATGACTGTGACGGAAAACTGGCTTCCCCCTGG
>JALQST010000207.1 GCA_023264315.1 Nodosilinea sp. BSH.14 | reverse complement strand
GACCATAACATCAGGGGTTTCAGCCGACTCCCCCAGGGAGATGGCCACTTCATCGGTGTGTAGATTAGACCTCTTGCAGATTAAGTTACCTCATCTGAGTTAAGCGGCCTGAGATTGCTCAAAGTTATACAGAGCCGCAATCAGATTACACCGTAGGCCAAAGCGACGACGGCGGTTGCGGTCACGCTCCGCCAGGATTTTGAAGATCTTCAAGCGGCGATTCACATGTTCAATCACAATGCGCTCGCGGGCCAGGGCTCGATTATAGGCCTTATCCTCAGGGCTTAGCGAGCCGCCTTTTGGCTTCTTTTTAGGGATCCGACTGTTGGTGTGGAGCCGCTGAACACCCTGATAACCCTTGTCAAACTGACCTTCGGTCTCGGGATGGATCGCGACACCAGAAGCTTGAAACAGGTTGAAATCGTGCTGTCGCCCCCGCCCGAAAAAGGTATAGATAATCCACCCCGTCTCAGGGCCAACGACTCATTGGCTTTTGAGCGTATGTCGTTTTTTCTTGCCCGAATAGAACCGCCGTTGGCGGCGTTTGGGTCGCTCAATCGGTGTTTCTGTCACATCCACCACCACCACTGACGGGCAGCCGAAGCCCTTGACCAAGGACTTCTTGCCGGGCCATCGAAACCGTCCGGAGGCCATTAAGGTGGTCTCAACCCAATGGACGATACGGCAGACCGTTGACTCATGGATCCCCCAGCTACTCCCGATATGAAAGTACGTGCGGTACTCTCGCCAGTACTCCAGCGTTAGCAACACCCGTGCTTCCAGGCCTAGTTTAGGTTTAGCACCGGGCTTGGGTTCAGCCCTCCAACGGGGCTGAAGGGTTTTGACTATCTGCTTGAAGGTCTCGCGCTGCACCCCAAATCGGCGCTTGAACTGCTGGGCAGACAGGGGTTGCGCTAAAGTGTCATTTATCATCAGGACGTTTCTAAATTACATATGTCCTGATTTTCGTTATTTTGAGTCTTTTGACTGTTAGCGGAGATACTTCGGCTAATATGCAAGAGGTCTATTGCTCCCCAGTAATCCCAAACTCTCCAATCCGGTTGAGATCATCCATAGAGCCCGCCAGGATCGCTAATCCCAGCCCTGGGGTTGGGGGCGGTGGGGGTAAAACTGTGCTTGCCACTGCACCACCTGGCCAAGTACCGCAATGGCTGGAGCCTGAAAGCCAGATTGCTTCACCTGGGCCACGATGGTGCCCAGGGTGCCCAGCAGCGTCTCCTGCTGGGGATAGGTGCCCCAACGAATCAGCGCCACGGGGGTATCCGGGCCTAGGTCGGCGGCGATCAGTTCGGCCGCAATGGTATCGAGGTTGCGAATCCCCATGTAGATGACGAGGGTTTCAGCCCCCTGGGCCAAGGCGCGCCAGTTCACATCCGGGCGATACTTCCCTGCCGACTCGTGCCCTGTCACAAAGGCAACGGAGGAACTCTGCTCCCGGTGGGTCACAGGAATGCCCGCGTAGGCGGGAACCGCCACCCCCGCCGTAATGCCGGGAACCACCTCCACGGCAATGCCTGCAGCCACCAATCCCGCCATTTCCTCTCCGCCCCGACCAAACACAAAGGGATCTCCTCCCTTCAACCGCACCACGACCCCATGCCCTGCGGCCTTATCAATCAGCAGTTGGGTGATCTCGGGCTGAAGCATGGAGTGGCGACCCTGGCGCTTGCCAGCATTAATCACCTCCGCCTCGGGGTTAATCATGGCCAGAATGGGCGCACTCACCAGGGCATCATGCACCACCACATCGGCACAGTCCAAGAGGTGTTTCCCCTTTAGCGTCAACAGTCCTGGATCGCCAGGGCCAGCCCCCACTAAGTACACCTTTCCCGGTTCAGGGGCCACAGCCATTGCAGAAGGTATCAAGGGTATCGCCAAAGGTATCGCCAAATGCCAGAACCTTCATCATGCCACTGAACCCACACCAGCGGCACGACGGGTCATGCGCTTCAGGGATACCGTGGGCTGGGGGGAGGGAACAGGCCCACGGCCCAGGGCCAAATCCACCACCAACTGGGCTAAATCGGGTGACGGCCCCAGGGGGGGCAGCAAATGAATGCCTAAGCCGGGGAACCGTTCCGCCAGTTCCTCCGTGCGCTGGATGATGGCATCGGTGGTGCTGCCCGTGAACAAAAAGTAGGGCAAAATCGCCAGCCGCTGCGCCCCCTGCTGAATCAGGTGAATGATCTGGGTATCTAGATGAGGGGGGACGGCCCAGTAGGCGACGGTGCCGCCCAAGCCTTGGGCGAGGACCTGAATCGTGCGGTTGCCCTCGGGCCGCCGACTACCGTGGGCCAGCAGCAGCCAAGCCTCTGCCGTGGTCGTTTGCAGCCGCGTCTGCACGAGGTACCGTAATCCCGGATGATCCCCAAGGGGAGGGGTGAGGGTGAAAGTGAGTCCAGGAAGTTGGGGCTGGGCCGTCTGTACTTCCATGGGCAAATCTCGGATCACATGGACGCCCCGCAGCAAAAAGATCGGCACAATCTGGATATCGGTGATCCCCGCCGCCGCCGCTCGCTGCCCGAAGTTCACAATTTGCTGATGCAACGGCAAAGCCCCAGTTTCTAGGCAGGCGGTTCCCACCAGGGGCAGAGAATGGATGGATCGTAGCCGACGCCCCGCCGCAGGATAGCCACCCCCAACCGCCGATGGCAGTCGTTCAAAGGGACTTAGAGCGGCATTGAGGGACGCACTCAAGACTTTCCCCTGCCGAGATTGGGCGCTGGAGGATCCGGCGGATTCAAGCTGTTCTCGCACAAACTGGGCCAGTCGTTCCGCCGCCTGCCCCGGCCTGGGGTCTCGGCTACCGTGGTAGACCAACAAATAGGCCGTTGCTGACAACAGATTGGTGGACACCGCAAACACCTCCCAGGAGAACGCGCCCTCCAACTCTTACAGCCTAGGACAGCGCAATGTTATCCCATTATAGAAACTGTGCCCCATTTCCCTGGTATCTAAAGCAGCAATCTGGCCATGGCTTTCTCGATTTAGCCCCCCTTTGCTCGCTTGCTAGAAGCCCAACCGGGGAAGTGCAGAGTAATGCCTTTCGACTGTTCGACAGGCTCACAGTTCAAGGCGAACGAAGGCGACCCAACATGAGAATTGCAGATTTTTCCTGTCGAGCCTCTCCTCGGTTGCTTACCGTGTGCTAGAGTGACGAATACGGAAACGCAATGATGGCGGGTGTAGCCAAGTGGTTAAGGCAGTGGATTGTGGTTCCACCATTCGGGAGTTCGAGTCTCCTCATCCGCCCTGGTTTCAAGCTTCGACAGAAAAGCGTTCTCACAGGCGTTCTCACAAATGGGTGAGGTGGGTCGCCTGAAGGGATTTGGGCTATCCTGGAAAGCAAATTGCAGATTTGCGCCATGGCCTGCTACAACCCTGACCACTTGGGCCACCTGCTGAAGGCATGGGGGTCTGAGAATCTCAATCAGATCCTTGATCACGGCCATGTTTTGCCCGGTGTGCGGGATGTGGTGATGACGGGGGCGGGAATGCAGGCTATGGGCCTGTGCCAACGGTACACCCAGGCTGATGTGGATAGTGCCCTGTTGAGAATGCTCTCTGGTGAACATCAACGGCTGGCCCATCTGCTGATTTGTAAATATCTCTTGGGCTGGACAATGGAGCGGCTAGCCCGCGCCTATGGGCACAACTGCACCAGCGTGGCCTATTCCGAGGTGATGGAAGCTGAGGATGTCTTTGCGGGGGCATTGCTCAATCATGCCTACTAAATGCCCTCGGTTAAACCTGCAAATCCCGTCGGCGATCGCGGATCGGCTGCGAAAAGAGGCCGACTTTTTGCACGTTCGGAGCCGGGTAGAGATGGAGGACGGCACCGAACTGAAGTCCATGGCGGATCTGGTGCGGTGGGTGGTGAATCTCTATATCGATTTGGCGGAATCGGGGGAAGCGCCTAGCTACGACTGGGACGAAACCGACCCGGTGCCTTTCACGTTAGACAGTGCCACCAAAGGGCGCTGGGAATACGCCATTAAATACCGCATGGCCATTAGCTACCACGAACTCGCCGGAAACGCCCTGACGTGGTATTTCGAGCGGCTAGACGCCACGGCTGAAAATGATCAGGCGTTGGTGAAAAATCTGGCGACGTTGCCCCCGGAAACTGTGCTGTCCTACCTGCGAACCAAGAACTATGCGGCCCTACAAGCTCCCTGACCCCCTTTATTCCTGGGCCTGGACTCCTGAGTATCTGGCCAAACAGGAGCAACCCCAGTCCCCTTCTGGGCTTATCCTGCCATCCTCAACCCTGCCAGATCCGGCCTTTTGCCACTTTTCTCAAATGCGGATTGGCAAAGAATTTTCCTGGCTGTGGTTCTTTCCCGACCGTCAGCAGGCGGCGGCCCTACGGGTGATGCAGTCGCTACCCATCCATGACGACTTGGCGGAACTGGTGGCCCTGACCATTCCACGGGAACTACCCGACTGCCATACCCCAACCTATTTGGCCTTGGTGGATCAGCATTGGTTGGCCCGTCTTCCCCTCCAGGATTTAGGCATTGATGAGGTGTGGGTCGGCTTCGACTACAGGGCGTATGCACGGGATAAAACCCCCCGTGCGGCGGTATCAGAGGTGCTATCGGCGGAAGAATTTTGCGCTGTGGGACGGCGATAGCTGGAGTAATTATGGGTTCACCGTTGATACCAACGTTGGTCGTCAATGTCCCCGCCACTGGGGATACGGTCGTCCTGGCGCTCACGAACGCGCCCGAGGAACGTCCCCAGACCTGGCAGGTAGGGCGCGCCTCAGATTGCGCTGTCCGCGTTGTGGATCCTCGCGTCAGCAAACATCACGCCACGATCTGCGCCGAACCCCGAACCACTGGCCAGCACCGCCGAGGCCAATCGCGATCTGGCCCAACGTTTGGCGGCTCACCAGTTGGAACTTGAGCAAATTAAGTTTTCCGATGCACGGCTGAAATCCCAGAATCTCAGCCATTTTTTACAGGCTGAGTCTGCCCACGGCCCCCAGCCAGCTCCAGCCCAGCAGCAATGCCTAGGGCCACCCCCTCCCGGCCATCAACGCCCGGATGGCAACAAGGTATAGCCTCGTTCCGTTTCCTCGCCCCGTTTTGCCGGAGCGACGTTTGTTCCGGCCTAGCGCAGCAGGCGATCTGGGGGGATGGGAAGGTTATCGTCTGGGGCAAACGGGGGAACTGGAATCGATGCGGCGGCATTGGGGCCATCGAGGGTCGCCCGTCCCTGCCAGGGCAACTCAACCTCCTGGGTAGTCATTGAACGGGCGGCCTGCATCGTCGAATCTGGAACCGTGAGGGGTTGGGTGGCCCTTACCCGCAGGTAGGGTTCTCCGGCGGGGGTGAAATGCATCAGATTATCGATGGCCGGTTCCAGACGTTGGGGGATAACGGGTTGGAGGGATTGGGCAAAGGTCTTAGGTTCCACCGTAACCAAAAAATCCACGTTGGGATTGGGCTGTATGCCCTGTTGGAGAAGCCCTTCAGGGCGCTGCCACGGTTCTTGATAATGGCCCTCCCCAGTGGTCTTCCACAGCGTTAGGGTTGCTTGCCAACGCCCATCCTCCAGCGTGGCGGTGCGGCGATCCAGAATGCCGAAGATCGGGGGTGCCCCTGCGGCCATATCTCCCTCGGCGATGGATCCTGTGGTGGCATTGAGACGGCGCACCGCTGACACGGTGAGATCGACCTGGACGGGCAGGTTCATTTGGCCCGAGAGGCGGAATTGTCCGGGTTCGTCGCCAGTGCTGATCTGATCGATGGTGAGGAGATCACCGTTGCTGGGCGAGGCTGAAAACGGGGTGACATCGGCCAAACTACAGGCGGTGTTCAGCAAAATACTGATGAACAATAGCGCACTGAGTAACCGAGGTTTCAGTGAAATGTCCTGAGTCTTCAGTGTCATCACTCACCTTTTTTCTGATAAAACAGGTCAAAGTACTGAACGTCATGATAGCG
>JALQST010000206.1 GCA_023264315.1 Nodosilinea sp. BSH.14 | reverse complement strand
CGATATTGAAAATGAATCTGTTCAGGATGTGTTTAACCATGTTCTGCGGGTCTCTGGCTTACAGGCGAATAAGGTGGGACGATCAATTTACGTAGGGCCATCACTACCTGTTGGTGCCCGTAGTCTTGTAAGCCGTACCGTACGGTTAAATCAGGCAAATGCCATTACTGTAGCTGGGTTCTTGGCTACTCTCGGAGCGGAAGCTGTTCGAGCAGTAGATCGAACACAGATTGAGCGAAATACCATTCCAGGTGAGGGTGATACCCCAACTCTGATCAGCACTCGTGAGTTTACAACCCTTGAGATTGAACCCCTCACCTATAATCCCGGAGATGATAGTTCCGTCGCCCAGCCCTTAAGAGGTTTGCAAATCGTTGCTGATGATCGGCTGAATTCCATTACTCTAGTTGGTGAAACGAATTTAGTTGGACTAGCTAGCGAGTATTTAGGACGACTAGATCTACGTCGTCGTCAAGTTGCGGTTAATGTCAAAATTGTTGATATTAACCTTAATGCTATTGACCGCTTTGGCGCTAGTTTTTCAACGGCAGTGGGCGATGTCGGGCTTGTGAACACGGGTGGGGCTGGGGTAATCAACTTTGGTACACGTTCTCCTGCACCGACTAGTTCTCCAATTAATCCGGGTGGAATTGCTTCCGCTAGTCTTGCCTCACTTTTTTCGATTCCGTCTGAGATTTTAGTTCAAATTCAGGCTCAAGTAACACAGGGCAACGGCAAAATCCTGACGGATCCTACTCTGATTGTCCAAGAAGGGCAAACTGCTTCTGTTAATCTGACTCAAGAAGTAGTAACAAATATTACCTCCACGGTCTCTGCGAGTACCCCACCTGTAATCACCACAACAGTTGAAAAGGAGCCTGCGGGTTTGACCTTGAACCTTCAAGTGGAGCGTATTGACGATAATGGTTTCATTACGTTGAACGTATCACCCAGAATCACGGCTTTAACGGGGACACAAACTATCAACGCATCAGGTGCGGCGAATGTCATCGGTCTTCTAGCCACCCGTGAAGTCGCCTCTGGTTCTATCCGTATGCGAGACGGGCAAACCTTGTTGTTGACCGGGATTATCCAAGAATCTGACCGAACAGATGTCAATAGAGTACCTATTTTGGGCGATATCCCAATCATCGGTGCCTTGTTTAGGAGCCAAACAACAACGAATACCAGAACTGAGGTTTTGGTTATGCTAACCCCCCAAATTCTAGATGATTCAGACCAAGCGGTTTGGGGTTATCGCTATACCCCCAGCGAGCAGGTGCAGGAAATTTTAGACAATCAGCGGCGTTAGTGGCTGATTTGCATAGAGGTACAGAGATGTTGATAACCACCTAGCCGTGTTGCTGGGTGGTTTTTTGTAAGGACATCTCCAGGGTAGGTTGGGTGCAACGAAGTAACACCCAACATCTACTATTCACGCGAATAGGTCACAGCCTTTTCTCCGGCCCTACATGGCACGGTAAATTGATGGATTGGCTAGGGCAACCCCACTTCACAATAGCAGAACCCCAGGTTAGCCCTGCCCCAAAGCCAGCGGTGGCGAGGGTGTCGCCCGATTTAATACGGCCAGAGCGTACCGCTTCATCCAGGGCCAGGGGCACCGAGGCGGCGGAGGTGTTGCCGTGGTGGGCCATGTTGCTAACGACCCGTTCACTGGGTACTTTCAGCCGCTGGGCCACGGCATCGAGGATGCGCTGGTTGGCTTGGTGCAGAATCAGCCAGTCAATATCAGCGGTAGTGAGGTTGGCCCGGAACAGGGCTTTTTCGATCACCTCGGGGACACGGCTGACGGCAAATTTGTAGACCTCGCGCCCGTTCATGGTGATGGGGGTGAAGGTGCCCTGCTGCACGGTGATGCCGTCGGTTAACGGTTCCGCCTGAGCCTGGTAGGGTAGCTTGAGGACGCTGTTCATCGAGCCATCGCTGCGCAGCTCGAAGCCCAAGAGGTTATCCTGTGCGCTGGCTTTCAGCACCACGGCTCCAGCCCCGTCGCCAAAGAGAACGCAGGTGGTGCGGTCACTCCAGTCTGTCCAGCGGGAAAGCACATCGGCCCCAATCACCAGCACCGTTTGGAAGGCCCCGGTACGAATATATTGGGCGGCGGTGACGAGGGCAAACACAAAGCCAGAACAGGCAGCCGTGAGGTCAAAGGCAACGGCACGGGTGGCCCCCAGTTCGGCCTGCACTTGGCCCGCGCTACCAAACAGATCATCGGGGGTGGAGGTAGCTAGTAGAATAAGGTCTACCGCTTCTGGGGCGACCTGGGCCATCTCCAGGGCAGCGCGTCCAGCCTGGGCGGCGAGGGAACTAAGGGACTCTTCCTGTTCGGCGAGGTGGCGTTCGCGGATGCCCGTGCGGGTGCTGATCCACTCGTCGGTGGTATCCACAACGCGGCTGAGGTCGTCATTGGTGAGCGTCCCCGGTAGGTGGGCGGAGCCACTGCCTACCAGCGCAACACCGGGCATAAACTGTTTCACAAGCTATTCTCCGTCTGCGGCGGGCATGGCCACCTGCTGATACTGGGCCTGAATGCGGTTTAGGACTTGGTTATCCACGGCTTCCTTCGCTAGGCGCACGGCGTTGAACACCGAGGGAGCCTGGGAACTGCCGTGGCTGATTACCGTGACCCCGGCCACGCCCAGCAGCAAGCCGCCGCCGTGTTCGGCGTGGTCTACCCGCTGCTTAATCCGGCGCAGGTTGGGCTTGAGGATGGCGGTGCCAATTTTGCCGCGAATGCCCTGGGGCAGTTCCTCCCGCAGAATTTGCAGCACCGACTCGCCCACGGCCTCGGCAAACTTCAGCAGCACGTTGCCCACAAAGCCGTCGCACACCACCACATCGAACTGGCCCGAGAGAATATCGCGCCCCTCGGCATTGCCCGCAAAGGGAATGTTGGGGTTGTCCTGCAAAAGCTGATGCGCCTGGAGAGAAAGGTCGTCGCCCTTGCTGGGTTCTTCGCCAATGTTGATCAGGCCCACGTTGGGATGCTCCACCCCCAGCACGTAACGGGAGTAGATGGTGCCCATCATGGCGAATTGCTCTAGGTACTTGGGCCGACAGTCCACATTGGCCCCCACATCCAGAATCAGCACGGACTTATTGGCGATCACCGTCGGGAACACCGCCCCAATGGCAGGGCGATCAATGCCCTTCAGCCGCCCCAACCGCAGCAACGCCGACGCCATCGCCGCCCCAGAGTGCCCCGCCGAAACCACCGCATCGGCCCGCTTTTGCTTCACCATGTCCATCGCCACGTTGATGGAAGCTTGCGGCTTGCGGCGCAGGGCACTGAGGGGTTCCTCATGCATTTCGATGGTGCTCTCAGCGGCGACTAGTTCGATGCCCTGGAGGTGTTCAGGACTGGCAACGGAGGCGCGAATTTGATCCAGATCGCCCACTAAGATCACATCCACATCCAGTTCGGCCTTGGCTCTAATGGCCCCTGCTACGATCTCTCCAGGGGCATAGTCGCCCCCCATTGCGTCAATGGCAATTCGTGCCCGGTTGAGCCCCATCTGCTGCATCTCAAAAACCTTAGGAAATTCTAGCAGACTACCCTACCGCTACTCTTCCCCCGGCTCTACAATCCGCTGGAACAGGTAGCCCGTGCCCCGTGCGGTGAGGATCAGTTCGGGGTTGCTGGGATCATCCTCTAGCTTGGCCCGCAGGCGGGAAATGTGGACATCCACCACGCGGGTATCCACATGGCGTTCGGGGGTGTAGCCCCACACCTCTTGCAGAATTTCGGAGCGGGAGAAGGGTTCGCCGGAGCGGCTGACCAGCAGTTCTAGCAGGCTGAATTCCATGCCCGTCAGTCTAATCCGCTCGTCGCCCTTGTAGACTTGGCGCTTGTTGGTGTCGATGCGAATGGTGTTGACGGAAATCACGCCGGAACTGGGAATGCCGGACATCCCGGTTTTATCGACCCGCCGCAGCACCGAGCGAATGCGGGCCTCTAGCTCCTTTGGCGAAAAGGGTTTCACCACATAGTCGTCCGCGCCCAGTTCCAGCCCTGTGATCCGGTCGGCCACGTCGCCTAGGGCGGTGAGCATAATGATGGGAATGTCCGACTCTTTGCGGAGTTCTTGGCAAACGCCATAGCCATCCAGTTTGGGCATCATCACGTCCAGCACCACCAGGTCGGGGATTTCTTTGCGGAAGGTGTCGAGGGCTTCTTCCCCATCGGCGGCGGTGACCACGTCATAGCCGATCATCGACAGACGGGTTTCGAGGATGCGGCGAATGCTGGCCTCATCATCGACAACGAGAATTTTTTCTTTGTTGCTTTCCAAGGTTCTCAAGGCTCCCTACATAACGCCCTATTCTATAAAGAAACGCAACGATTAACGCGCTCGTTTAGCAGGTTTATAACGTTGTGCTTCACACCCTCCATCCTGGCGCGACCGCCACGGCAATCCCCATCCGCCCCTCAACGCCTGACTGGGAAGACATCTGCCTATAATTGCCATTAATCCATGGTTAACAAGCGTAACGGCGGTATTTCAAGGTTTTTTAAGGTTTATTGCACAAAACTAGGGCGTGTGTGATGGCGAAATCCCGGTCGATCTTTGTCTGCAACGAGTGCGGAGCCGAGTCCTCTCAGTACTATGGCCGCTGCTCGGTGTGCGGGAGTTGGAACTCCCTGGTAGAGCAGGCGCTCCCGGCTAAGGAATCCGCCTCGGCAAGGCTACCGGGGGTTTCCCGTGGGCGCAGTGCGGCAACATCCACCAAAACCACCCAGCAGCCCCGCTTATCGCTGACGCTCAATCAAATCGAAGACCATCCCCAAATGCGGATGCCCTCCGGCTATGGGGAACTGGATCGGGTGCTGGGTGGCGGCATTGTGCCCGGTTCTCTGGTGCTGCTGGGGGGCGATCCCGGTATTGGCAAATCGACCTTGCTGCTTCAGGTGGCGAACCAGTTGGCGATTCGGCAGCGGGTGCTGTACGTGTGCGCGGAGGAATCGGGGCAGCAGGTGAAGTTGCGCTGGCAGAGGCTTGGGCAGGGGGATGGAAGTGGGGAGTCGGGAGTGGGGAGTCGGGAGTCGGGGGAGAAGGCAAAGGGTAAAAGGCAAAAGGCAAAAAGAGGGACGGGAGAAGACTTAGAGAATGGGGGAGAGTTGGGAGAATCCTCTGGGTTAGAAGCCGTCCCTGGAGGAAAGGGGCAGTTGTATTTGCTGCCGGAGATTGATTTAGAGACGATTTTGATGGAATTGGAGTCACTACGGCCCACAGTGGCGATTATCGACAGTATTCAAGCGCTGTACTATGCCACGCTGACTTCGGCTCCGGGGTCGGTGTCCCAGGTGCGGGAATGCACCTCGGCGCTGATGCAGTTGGCCAAGCGGGCGAATATTTCTCTATTTATTGTCGGCCACGTCACCAAGGAAGGCGCGATTGCTGGCCCCAAGGTGCTAGAGCATTTGGTGGATACGGTGCTGTACTTCGAGGGGGATCGCTTTGCCAGCCATCGCCTGCTGCGCTCGGTGAAAAACCGCTTTGGGGCCACCCACGAACTCGGCGTCTTTGAAATGGTGGATCGGGGGCTAGCGGAAATCAGCAACCCCTCGGCCCTGTTTTTGGGCAACCGGGAGGAACAGGTGCCCGGAATTGCCACCATCGTCGCCTGCGAAGGAACGCGCCCCCTGGTGGTGGAGTTGCAATCCCTGGTTAGCCCCACCAGCTACAGTTCGCCGCGCCGATCTACCACAGGCATTGAGTTTAATCGGCTCCTGCAAATTCTGGCGGTGCTCGAAAAACGGGTGGGCATTCCCCTCTCCAAACTCGATGCCTACGTGGCCTCCTCCGGTGGGCTAACCGTGGCCGAACCCGCCGCCGATTTGGGCGTGGCGATTTCCGTGGTGGCCAGCTTTCGAGATCGCCTTGTTGATCCAGAGTTGGTGCTGATTGGCGAAGTGGGTCTCGGCGGCCAGGTGCGGCCTATTTCTCAGTTGGAATTGCGCCTCAAAGAAGCGGTCAAACTTGGTTTTAAAAAAGCCATCGTCCCCAAGGGCCAAAACGTGAAA
>JALQST010000205.1:2855-6066 GCA_023264315.1 Nodosilinea sp. BSH.14 | reverse complement strand
TTATAGCGCACGGTGCAAAATAAAAAGTGTATCAATGCAAGAATACTTGAGCGATTATTATCCAGATTTGTAGCCATTTTAACCTCTGTCCACGAAAAATTGAACGGCTTAGGAGCCAGCTAACATAGGTTTTGCACCGGACGTAGTGGCTGTGTCCCTACAGTCTTGGCATCATGTGGGGCAGAACTCCTGACCTTTTGATGGGTCTGGGATTTGGCAGGTTTTGTCCGTTAACTAGGTTTAGGGTGGCAACTGGGACTACCCAAAGACGACGGTGCGGTTGCCGTAGACGAGGGTGCGGCTTTGGAGGTGGAGGCGGACGGCGCGGGCGAGCACGATGCGCTCCATGTCTTTGCCTTTGCGGATCAGTTCCTTAACGTCGTCGCGGTGGCTGATGCGGACGACATCTTGCTCAATGATGGGGCCTTCGTCTAGGTCGGAGGTGACGTAGTGGGCGGTGGCTCCGATGATTTTGACGCCCCGTTGGTAGGCCCTTTGGTAGGGGTTGGCCCCCATAAAGGCGGGCAGGAAGGAGTGGTGAATGTTGATCACCTGGCTGTAGGTCTTCAGAAAGTTGGGTGAGAGCACCTGCATGTACTTGGCAAGCACCACGAGGTGAATGCCGTATTGCTGCAACAGGGCGAGTTGGGTCTGTTCCTGCTCGGCTTTGCTGTCCTTGGTAATGGGGATGTGATGGAAGTCGATCCCGAACTGGTCGGCGATGGGTTTGAGGGTGGAATGGTTGCTGATGATGAGGGGGATTTCGGCTTTAAATTCTCCGGCCTGGTGTCGCCAGAGCAGGTCGAGCAGGCAGTGATCCTGGTGGCTAACCCAGATCGATAGGCGGGGCACATCGTCGGAAAAGCTGAGTTGCCAGGTGGCCCCTAGGGGTTGGGCAATGGCGTTGAAGGCGGGGCCGATGATGTCGCGGGGCAGATTAAAGCCCTCCAGTTCCCACTCGAGTCGCGACAAAAATAGACCGGCCTCGGGGTCACAGTGTTGATCGGCGTGGAGAATGTTGCCGCCGTTGGCATAGATAAAGTTAGCCAGCTTGGCGACCAACCCCTTTTGATCAGGGCAGGAGACCAGCAAAATTGCCGTTGGGGAAGCCATGGTCGGAAGGTGATAGACCCAGGGAACTCTGGGATCTTAGCACCTGGCTGGGATGGTCTAGTTGCTGGGTTCGCTGTCCACGGGCATTTTCCATTCCTCCAGGGGGCGGTTGATGCCGTTAGCCACATCCCGTGTGACCACGAGCACCGCATAGTCGCCGGTTGGATTGTCTGGGGGCCAGCCATCGGCGGGATCGAGGATGGCGTAGTTGGCGTTGCCGCTAAAGTCGGGGCCACCGAGGATGAGGACGTGTTCGGTGCCGTCCTGCAAGACCACGGTGACTTGGCCTTGGGGTTGGTCTAGGCCAAAGTCTGCCAGTTGATCCGCCGCCATTGTCACCCGTTGTAGGGGGGAATCGGTGATTAAGCGACTCAGCAAAAAGGCCACGGCCCCCGATTCTGCCATGTGGTTTTCCGGTGCGGTCAGCTGCCAATTCCCTTCCCCATCGCCCTCGAAGACCAGGGTTTCGTCGTTGCGCACCACGGTCACGGTGGCCACGTCGGCTTCGGCAAAGCGGAAAAGTGGCCCTTGGTTTTCCTGGGCTGGGTTGTCTGGCAGACGGCTTTGGCGCAATTCGCCCATCAGCACGCCCGCCCCCAGCAGCAGAGCCACGCCCACTAGCATCACGGTTCCGCGCTTTAATTTCATGGCCCGATTTCCTCCTCATCCCTGGCCATTGTCTTGGTTTCTCTGGATCCCCCGCCTTGGCAGGGCAGGAATGTTCCCGCTGGCCTGTGTATCTCGCTAGTCTAGGGGGTTGCGCTTTCGGATACAACCTGGGGCAGACCCATACTGTAGTTCAGAGCGCGGCTCTTGAGGTTGTAGCTAATTTGGCCGGTTTTCAGCAGGGTTTTAATGAAATGCTCTAAGTCTGATCCAATGCGGCGCAGGTTATAGTCGGTCAGGTCTTCGCCCTCGGCGGCATCCACAAGGCGATCAAACTCGCCATAGACCGCCTTGAGCGCTTCCTCCGACCAGTTGAACTCATTGTCGGGATCGACATCAAGGGTCAGGCGATCTCCGCTGGGCACCAGGGCATTATTCTCAACAACGGCGGTGTAGATGTGCACATGGCGCGTGGTGGACTTCAGCATCATAGTCAGACGGTGCCTCTGGAATGGTGCATGGCGTTACATATTACAGCCTACCCGATCTAAGCGGTCAATCGTCATCCAGCGTCACTATCCCAGGTGATCTGGCCCCAAGGCCCCAGACCGCCTAGGGGCGGCTATAAGGGGATGACAACACCGTCGCCTGATCTGGACCTCCGAGGATCAGGGTGAGGTCGTGGGGCGTTAGAACACTGGTTTCAGGACTCCTAGAGATCCATGGATCATCTAAATTAAGGTTTGCAAATCCACCATAAACCGCTGCCCCGCCACCTCCACATGATCTCCGTTCACCAGTTTTCGGCCTCGCCGTAATTCTACCTCGCCGTTTACTTGCACCTCTCCCCCCTGCACCATCACTTTAGCCTGTCCACCACTGGCCGCAATCTGGACTTGCTTGAGGAACTGATCAAGTTTGATGGAGTCAAAGGAAGACATGGGCTCAGGGGTAAACAACGACTCAAGGGACAGACATCATCATGGCAGGCCTAGACGGGCTAGAGCGAAATAGCAACAGAAAGTCTTTATCTCTAGACCCCTAGCCGCCCTTTACACTCGTGGTAGGGTCAACATAGTTATGGGGCAGAGGGGTACGATGCTAACCGATCACCAACTCCTGCAAGAACTTCACCAAAAACAGCAGCAATTGGAGTCCTTTCGGGCGGCCTCCGGGGCAGAACTACAATCCCTGCTCGACCAGTACGACTGGGGATTAGTCTCTGGGGCAGGACACAATGGCCTACCGCTTGTTACCCTGCGGCTGAATCACCGCATTTCCCTAGACGATCCGGCCCTGCTAGATTTGGCCGAACAGGCGGAACAAACCTGGGGGCCAGTGGATTTTGCCCTGTTTTCTGGGGAAACCAACGAACCCCTACGGGTGCTCAGCCAAACCCTGCTTGATCAACGCTGGCGCTGGCGGCAGTCCCAAGCCTAGGGCGCGGGTTCAGTCCGGCGGTAGCCCACCCCCTGGCACGAATCCCGGGATG
>JALQST010000205.1:333-2845 GCA_023264315.1 Nodosilinea sp. BSH.14 | reverse complement strand
CTGGGGTAAGCACAATGCTTGTCCTGAACAGCCCATTTCTGAGGATCCGGCGTTGGACGGATTACGGCTTCGGCAAGGGGCAATGCTAGTATTAAAGTACTCCTAACTTTGCTTTAAACTCCCATGGCTACCACAGCGGATGATGTCTGGCGTTTACTCGCCGAATTAGCCGAAGGGCAAAAAGAAACCAGGCGACTTTTTGACGAGGTCGCCCAGCAATTTCAGAAAACCGATCAGCGATTCCAGGAAACGGATCGGCAATTTCAGGAGTCAGAACGCCAGTTGCAGGAAACGCGGCGAATTATTCAGCAGCAAAACCAGCAGTTGAATGAGCAGCTTGGGAAATTGGGTAATCGCCTGGGCGAATTTGTGGAATGGCAGGTGCGTCCGGCGGTGGTGCGGCTGTTCCAAGAACGGGGCATTGCGGTGCATGAATTTCATCCCGAAATCTCGGTGCAGCGGGGGAATGAGGGGCTGGAAATTGACCTGCTGGTGGTCAACACCACGGATGCCATTTTGGTTGAGGTCAAAAGTAAGCTCACCGAGGCCGATGTCAAGGATCACTTGGTACGGCTCAACAAATTTAAGCGGCTGATGCCCCGCTACGCAGATGTCAATGCCCTGGGCGCGGTGGCCGGAATGGTGGTGCCCGAGGCGGTGGCTCGTTATGCCTATCGTCCGGGGCTATTCGTCTTGGCCCAGTCGGGCGATAGCGTGGTGATTCTCAACGACGACGCCTTCACCCCCAAGCGCTGGTAGGAAAGTCGGCAGTCTGGGGACAGATAAAGGTCATGGAAACCTGGGTGCGAGGATGGGCAAAGGTGAGGCGATGGGCCTGGAGCCAGTAGCCCAAATCTCCCGGCACAGGCAGGGCTTTTCCAGGGGGAAGGTCAGTGATCTTAGGGATGCCACCCAGGCCGTAAAGGGGGTCGCCGAGGAGGGGATAGCCCGCCGCCGCTAGGTGAATGCGGATTTGGTGGGGGCGTCCGGTGCGGATCGTGACCTCCACTAGGTTGGCGGTGGGGGAACGCTGGATCACCTGCCCATCGCTGAGGGCGAAGCGTCCATTGGGACTGGCAGCATAGACGTGGCCCAGCCAGGGATGATCCACCGGGCCGATGGGGGTGGTGAGGGTAAAGCGCTCCGGCAATGCACCGGGCTCGGTGAGGGCGCGATAGGTTTTGACAAGATGGTGGGGAGCGTTGGGATTGGCGGCGGTGGCGGTGTCCTGCCGCATCTGCTGGCTCAGCACCGACCGGGCTAGGGGCGACCGCGCCAGCAGCATCAGCCCAGAGGTACCCCGTCCTAGCCGATGGATGGGATAGGGGGTTTCGTGGGGATAGCGTTCCTGCAATTGGTGGAGCAGGGTGTGGGTGAGGAATGGCCCACCGGGCAGCACGGGCAACCCAGCGGGTTTCACAATCACCAGCAGGTCGGCGTCTTCGTAGAGCACGTCAAACGTCAACGGCACCGAAGGCTCCACCCAGGGAGGACGGTGGTATTCCAGCCGATCCCCTGGGGCCAGAATCTCATCCCGACCGAGAACCCGACCGTTGCGGTAGATTTGCCCCGCCGCCAGCCGTTGCGCCCATTCCTCCCGACTGGAGTGGCGATAGCGGTCGGCATAGTAGGCCAGCACGGAAACCCCCGTCTGGGCCGACGTCATGCGATCCGCATATACCCAGCCTTGGTTCAAGCCGGATTCGGTGTTGTGGGTCATCATGGCCGTCGATCCTTCCTAGATCGGTGCGTCATCTAGTGGTCTGTCAGGCTTAAATTTTAGGGTTGCAGATATCCTCAACGTCCTTCAACCAGCTCAGGACGACCGTAAACGGCACGTTCGGGCTGAGCCTGTCGAAGCCCTAATGCTTGGTCTTGACGCTGCACTAGGCTAAATCAGGCAGCTTAGATCCCTCGTTTTTTGACTGAACAACAGGTTTTCCCGATAATCTACGGGGCAGTCAATCACGGCGGGAACGTTGTCTTCTAGGGCCATCTTCAGAGTGGGGATCAGATCTTCGGTGGATTCTACCTGATAGCCCTTCAGGCCCATACTTTCGGCCAGCTTGACGAAATCGGGGTTGCTGAAGTGAATGAAGGCCGACTCACCGTAGTAGTTCATCTGCTTCCACTCAATTAGCCCATAGCCGCCATCGTTGAAAATCACCGTCACAAAGGCGGTGCCGATGCGGAGGGCGGTTTCGAGTTCCTGGCAGTTCATCATAAAGCCGCCGTCCCCCGTCACGGCGACCACCTTGCGGTTGGGATGCACCAGCTTGGCCGCTAACCCCCCCGGAATGGCGATGCCCATGGCCGCGAACCCGTTGGAAATCAAGCAGGTGTTGGGCCGCAGGCAGTGGTAGTTGCGGGCCATCCACATTTTGTGGGCACCCACGTCGGAGATCACGATGTCATCGGGGCCAAGCACCTGGCGCAGGTCGTAGATCAGCTTCTGGGGCTTCACCGGGAAACCATAGTCGTCGGCGTACTGTTCGTAATCGGCCCGAATTTC
>JALQST010000205.1:0-323 GCA_023264315.1 Nodosilinea sp. BSH.14 | reverse complement strand
TTCAGGATGATTCTGGCGCTTCACCCGCTGCAAAATTTCGTGCAGGGAGTCGGAGATGTCGCCAATCACCTCCACTTTGGGGATGTAGCTGCTGTCTACCTCAGCGTGGGTGAGGTTGATGTGCAGAATCGGCAGCTTGCCGTCGGGGTTCCAGCGTTTGGGGGAATATTCCACCAGGTCGTAGCCCACGGCGATGATGAGATCCGCCGTTTCCTTGGCGCAGGTGATGTAGTCCCGCTGTTGCAAACCAAACGTCCACAGGGCCAGGGGATGGGTGTAGGGAATCACGCCCTTGCCCATGAAGGTGTTGGCCACGGGGATGT
>JALQST010000204.1 GCA_023264315.1 Nodosilinea sp. BSH.14 | reverse complement strand
CGCTTTTATCCCCTGCGTCCGGTGGTGGAAACGGGGTGGGAAATGCCCCTGATGCTCTACGGCCTGCTGACCGGGGTGGCCGATGCGGCCATTCTGAACCACTGGCCCCGCCTGATCCCAACCCTGCTGGCCCAGGCGGGGTTGGAGGCGGCCCCCTTGGGCGCGGCGGTGGATGGGGTGCGAGACCGCTGGATGGCCGCCGATCTGGAGGGCTGGCTGGGGCTCCATCGGTTTTATCCGGGGGTGTTGCCCCGCCTGCACCAGGCCCAGACCGAAGGGGTGGAACTGATGATTATTTCCACCAAGGAAGGGCGCTTCATCCAGCGTCTCCTGGCCCAGCAGGGGCTGGATCTGGCGGCGGATCGCATTTTAGGCAAGGAGGTGAAACAGCCCAAATACGTTACCCTGCGCCAAATCCAGGCGGCTCGTTCCGCCCCCCGCATTTGGTTTGTGGAAGACCGTCTCAAGGCCCTGCAAGCGGTACAGCATCAGCCCGACCTAGACGGTATCCAGCTTTTCCTGGCCGACTGGGGCTATAACACCGAGGCGGATCGAACCACGGCCCAGGCGGAGGAACGCCTCCACCGGCTCTCCCTGGCGCAGTTGGCCCAGCCCTTTGACCGCTGGATATCGTAGAAGAATCCGCAAGACCAATCCGCAAAAAAAATCGACAGTCCCCAAGGGCTTGCCGATCCGTTAAGTGTTCCCTGTAGATGACTCGGCTAAATGAGTCCCCTTCAGTATCGGGGGTGGGAAGGGACTTGCCTAGGCGCTGGGTCACAGCCCTAGGTGAGATGGATCACACTGGGTGGGTGCGGCGGGTGGATGGCAGCCGTTGCCCTGCGACCGCTTATCCTCCCTAGCCCCTGGGCTGTAACAACTCTTCAAGCCGGGGCACGGAAGCCCCGAACCTAAGGCAAGATGAAGGCATCACCGACGTAAAACACCAGCATGGGGATCTTTGATAACGTGTTGACACCCGACGCCAGCGAAAATCCACAATCCATGGGGGAGGCTGAGGCGATTGCCAGCATTGCCCTAGTTGCCATTGCCGCCGATGGCTACCTGTCTGACCAGGAAGGCCAGGACATGACCATCATGCTGTCGCGGATGCATCTCTTTCAGGGCTATCCCGAAGATATGCTGCACCGTCTGTTTGATAGCCTGCTGGCGCGGCTGAAGCAACAGGGGCCAGCCGCCCTGGTGGATCAGGCCAAGGAGGGCCTCACCCAGGAACTCCGGGAAACCGCCTTTGCCATTGCCACGGATCTGGTGCTGTCGGATCGCACCATCACCCCCCAAGAACAGGCCTTTTTGGATGACCTGTACCGGATTTTGGAAATTCCGGGGGACACCGCCCTGCAAATTGTGCAGGTCATGACCATCAAAAACCGAGGCTAGGGTTAGGCGAGATCGATGACCCCGGCGGTTTCCTCTGGCCCTAGCGGCCCACTCTATTGGTATGGGCTGTGTCTAAACCCGGCCCAACTCATGCCCCTACCCTCCGGTATCGCTGGCCCGGTGGCCCTGTTGGCTGTGGGTGCCCTCGCCGCCATCGTGGAGGAAAACGTGGATCTAGAGGCGATCCAAGCGGATAACGCCCGGTTGTTGGAGGCGGTGATCCGCCACGACCAGGTGCTATGTCAGATTTGCCAGTCGGGGCCGCTCCTGCCGCTCCGGTTTGGCACCCAATTGCCCTCCTCCGATTCTCTCCAGGCCTATCTGACCCAGGAACAGGCCGCCTATCACGCCAAACTCCTGGCCCTTGGGGATCAGGCCGAATACCAAATCAAGCTGATTCCGGTCGATATCGACCTGCCGCCCCTGCCGGAGGGGCTGAAGGGACGGGATTACTTTTTGGCGAAAAAGCAGCGCCTGCAAGACCTCGCCCTCGCCCAGCAGCAGCAACAGGCGGAACAGCAACGCCTCCTCCAGGCCCTCACCGCCGCCTATCCCCAGGCCGTGGTGGACGAGGCCGCCACCGCCACCAAGGTGTATCTCCTCTTGCCCCGTTCCCAGCAGGAGGCCCTGGCAACGGATCTGGGGGAATGGCAAGCGGCGTCTCCCCAATGGCAGATTCACATGAGTGAGGCGCTCCCGCCCTACCATTTCGTCTGAACCCCGGCCCCGATCCCCCACCACGGGGGAGGAATTTGGTTGCAAAGGGTTATGGCTGGCCCCTGTTGAGCCTGAAAAGCCGTAGGATCAGTATCCCCAACCTCGTCACTCAGGGGTCGCGGGTTCATCCGGGTTAGAAAGCGTCCATGGTTGACTGCCAACCGTGACTCCCCCCCTTGACCGCCCCCCTCGACCGCAAGGCGACGCCCCCTATCCGCACTACCTTTGAGACCGATTTGCCTTGGCCGTTAAGTCTGCTTCCCCTCTGTTCCGCACCCTCTTTCTGGGCCTGGTGCGTCTCCGTCACTATCCTTCCACCTGGTTTCGATCCGACCTGCTGGCAGGAATTACCGTGGCGGCCTACCTGATTCCGCAATGTATGGCCTATGGCGAACTGGCCGGGGTGAACCCGGTGCAGGGGCTATGGGCCATGCTGCCCGCCATTCTTCTTTATGCCCTGACGGGGTCGTCGCCCCAGCTTTCCGTGGGGCCAGAATCTCCCACGGCGATGATGACGGCGGCGGCGGTAGCTCCCCTAGTGTTGGCCTACGGCACCAGCCATGCCACCCTGGCGGCGGTGCTGGGCATTTTGGTGGGAGTGCTGTGCCTGGTGGGCTATGTGGCCCGGTTGGGCTTTTTGGCCAACCTGCTCTCCAAGCCCATTTTGATTGGCTACATGACCGGCGTGGCGGTGATTATGATCATGGGCCAGATCAGTAAGGTGAGCGGAGTCCCCATTGAGGCCAACAGCATTGCCGGACAGGTGGTAGACGTTCTGGGCCACCTCGACCAAATCCATTGGCCTACCTTTGCCCTGTCAGGCTTTGTGCTGGTGTTGCTGTTTGGGGTACAGGCCCGCTTTCCACGGGCACCGGGGCCGCTGCTGGCGGTGCTGGTGGCCACCGCCGTTGTCAGCCTGTTCCACCTTGACCGCTATGGCGTGGTGGTGGTGGGCAATATTCCTGCTGGGTTGCCCAGTTTTCATCTGCCCATCGTGTCCCAGCAGGAGGCTTTTGCCCTGCTCTCGGCGGCGGCGGGCATTGCTATTGTGGGCTATTCCGACAATGTGCTCACCGCCCGGGCCTTTGCCGCCCGCAACCACTACCCCCAACTCATTGACCCCAACCAAGAACTGCTGGCCCTGGGGATTGTCAACCTGGGGACGGGGCTGTTTCAGGGATTTCCGGTGAGCAGTAGCGGTAGCCGCGCCGCCATTGGCAACGCCATGGGCAGCAAAAGTCAGGTCTTTTCCTTGGTGGCCTTTGGGGTGGTGCTGTTGGTGCTGCTGTTTCTGCGTCCGCTGCTGGTGATGTTCCCCACGGCGGCCCTGGGGGCGTTGGTGATCTACGCCGCCACCCGTTTGGTAGACCTGCCGGAATTTAGCCGCCTGCAACACTTCCGGCGCGGGGACTATGCCTTGGCCGTCTTGACCACCCTGGGCGTGCTGGCCACGGATTTGCTGGTGGGGGTGGCCATTGCCGTGGGGCTGTCGGTGATTGAACTCTTTGCCCGCATTGCCCGTCCCTACGATGCCGTGATGGGCAAAGTGCCCGATCTCCCCGGCCTGCACGACATTAGCGACTGGCCCGGGGCCACCACCATTCCGGGACTGGTGATTTATCGCTACGATGCGCCCCTGTTTTTCGCCAATGTGAACAACTTTAAGCGCCGTGCCCTCGCCGCCATCGAGGCCGAAAAAAATCCCGTGGAATGGTTTGTGCTCAATGCCGAAGCCATCGCCGAAATCGACATCACCGCCGCCGATATGCTCAACGAACTCTTCGACGAACTCAAGGAACGCGGCATCACCTTCGCCATGGCTAGGGTGAAGCAGGATCTCTATGCCCAACTCAAACTGTGTGGCCTGCTAGATCGCATTGGCGTTCACCACATTTATTTCACGCTGCCCACCGCCATCGAGGGATTCCAGCAACGCCATGCCCCCCTCTTTCCACCCGGTCAGCCGTAGGGCCAGAATCTCCCTGCCCCACTCCAGATCATGAACGTGCGTTTTTTGAATCAAGATACCGACAAGCCCAGCGTACAATGGGTCTGATTTAACTCCCATGGATTTGAATATCTAAGGGTTCCCATGCCAAACCTCGATCTCAACCGCCGCACCTTTTTGAAAACCTCATTAGCTGTAGCCCCTGCCGTCATGTTGTCTTCCCACGCCCTAGAGGCCCTCGCGGCTACCCCTGGCAAGCAAATGTTCTCCATCCTCCACACCAACGACATGCACTCCAACGTAGTGGGGGTGGGGCCGCTGCGAGACTACACACCCCTGAAGTTAGGCGATGACCAAACCAAGGGCGGCTATGCTCGCCTAGGGGCGTTGATTGCCCAGCGCAGGGCCGAACTGGGGCCGCTTGGCCCCGTGTTGGTGCTGGATGCCGGGGACTTTAGCATGGGTACCGCCGTAGCTGCCGCCTGCCGGGAATTGGGGGCCGAACTGCAACTGATGGCCGCGATGGGCTACGACGCCACCACCTTCGGCAACCACGAGTTTGACCTGGGGCCGGATGGCCTGGGGCAGGCGATTCAGCGGGCGGCGGCGGCGGGCGAGATTCCGGCCATTGTGGTGACAAATAGCGATGTTAGTGCCGACTCGGAACGCTTGGCTGACCTACAAGACCTGGCCCAGCGGGGGGTGCTTCAGCCCTACCGGATTCTTGAGCGGGGCGGGCTACGGTTTGGACTGGTGGGGATCATTGGCTATGACGCCTTTAAGTATGCGGCGGATGTGGGCGCAGTCACCTTGGGCGACCCGATTGAAACGGCCAAGGCGGCGGCGCAACGACTGAAACGGGAAGACAAGGTGGATGTGGTGATTGCCCTCAGCCATGGGGGTGTGGTGAAGCGCCCGGATGGGTCGTTCCAGGGGGAAGACCTGAACCTGCTGGAGGCCATCCCTGATCTGGATGTGGTGATTGGTGGCCATACCCACAGCGAACTGCGGCAGCCGCTTGGGGTGGATCATCGTCCCGTGGTGCAGACGGGCAAGTATGGTGAACACCTGGGCGAACTGGTGCTAAGCCTGGAGAATGGTCGGGTGGCGGTGGAGTCCTATCGGCTGATTCCGGTGGATGACCAGATTCAGGGCGATGCCACCATTCAGGCCCAGGTAGAACACTTCCTGCGACAGTCGGGAGAAATCACCTTTGCCCCACGGGGCTATGCCACCAGCCAACCCCTGGTGATGATCACCGAAGACTGGCCCATGGACTACAGGGATATTGAATCGGGCACTCCCCTCGCCAATGTGGTCACGGATGCCCTGCGCCTTGCCACCAACAGCCAAATCGCCTTCACCGCCAACGGGGCCATCCGGGCCGGACTCACCCAGGGCAACACCGGAGTGCAAACGGTGTACGACATCTTTACCCTCGCCCCCCTCGGCAATGGCATTGTGGATCCCACCGCTGGGAGCGCTATGGTGAAGGGCTATTTCACGGCGGCGGAGATCAAGAACATCCTGGAATTTCTGCTGATCGACGACCCCAACCATCCGGGCGAATACTACCCCAGAACCTCCGGCCTGCGGTTCTACTACGACCCCAGCCGCCCCCGCTTTAACCAAGTTACCGCCCTAGAACTGGGCAATTTGGACGACGGCTACACCCCCCTCGACCTCGCGGCCCCCACCCTCTACAGCTTTGCCACCAGTTTGTATGTCGGCTCGATTCTGGTCTACATTCCCCAACTCACCAAAGGCGCGTTGCCCCTCCAGCCCAAACAGGCCGATGGCAGCCCCCTCACCCGCAAAGACGAGGCCATCGTTGACCCCAGGGAATCCACCAGCCCCTACGTTCTCCCCGCCACCACCCACCTCAGCGCCGACCTCGCCGCCATCAATGCCGCCAGCCTCGAAATTAAAGAATGGCAAGCCATTATGGACTACCTGGTGAACCTACCCACCAAAAATGCCGATGGTCTTGCCATGCTGGTGAAAG
>JALQST010000203.1 GCA_023264315.1 Nodosilinea sp. BSH.14 | reverse complement strand
CCCTGCCCGTTAGGGCACAAGGATGATACCATCCAATTAGCGCTGGGACACACCGACTTAAATGGGCGTGTGAGCCAGTGTAAGACCCCAATCGGGGCCGTTGGCGATGATCCGTCTACCCATCAGGAGTCCGTCAACAGCGAGCAGACTGGGAATCCGCGTCCTTTTAGGTCGCGGAGGATGTCAACCAGTCGTCCTGGCCGATTCAACGGTTCGTTGCGCGTCACCCTGGGCAAAGGCTTAGCTATGACCTCGGTACATCGCCCGATCTGGACTCTGACGGAAGATGAGGTGTATGGGTATCTGGAGGCATCTCCCCAGGGGCTGAGCCCAGGGGCGGCCCAGGGGCGGCTGGGGCGCTATGGCCCCAACGAATTGCCAGAACCTGCCCACCGTTCCCTCTGGCTACGATTTACGGATCAACTCACCCACTTTATGGCGTTGCTGTTGTGGGTGGCGGGCATTTTGGCCTTCATTTCCCATACGGCGGCCCTGGGCTGGGCGATCTGGGCGGTCATTATCATCAATGCGCTGTTTAGCTTTTGGCAGGAATTTCGCGCGGAACAGGCGCTGGCGGCCCTGAAGCAGGTGCTCCCGATCCAGGTGCGGGTATACCGAGGGGGCGACTTGGTGCAGATTCCGGCACGGGAACTGGTGCGGGGGGATGTGGTGCAGCTCGAAGAGGGGGATCGCATCCCCGCCGATGCGCGTCTGGTGCGGGCCGAAAGCCTGTACCTCGATATCTCGGTACTCACCGGAGAATCGCTGCCCGTGGCCCGCAATGCCTACCCGGTGCGGCAGCGGGAGGCGCTCTCGGTGCGCGGCGGCAAACCCCTCGAACGGCCTGGGGAACAGCCCCAGGTGGAAAAGGCCAACCCAGCGGAGATTAGCAACCTGGTGCTAGCGGGGGCCACCGTGGCGGCAGGTCGGGGCACCGCTGTGGTGTATGCCACGGGCACCCACACGGAATTTGGCCATGTGGCCCGCATTACCACTGAAGTAACCCGGGAACCCAGCACCCTGGAAGTGCAGGTGAACCACATTGTGCGGGTGATCACGGCCATTGCGCTCACGATGGGGATCATGATCTTTACCCTCACCTCGTTGCTGGTGGGCATGGAGCTGAAGGAAAGCTTTATTTTTGCCATCGGCATTATCGTGGCCCTGGTACCCGAGGGGTTGCTGCCCACGGTGACGCTGTCCTTGGCCATTGGCGTCCAGCGCATGGTACGACACCATGCCCTGGTACGGCGGCTGTCGGCGGTGGAAACCCTGAGCGCCGTCAATGTCATCTGCACCGACAAAACGGGCACCCTCACCAAAAATGAAATGACCGTGCGCCACCTGTGGCTACCGCCCGAGGGTTCCCCGGACTCTATCGATCCGGGGGAGGTCTCCAGAGTTCTGGGGGACGGGGGGGAGGCGGAGAACGTCCCCCTAGCTGGTCAAATTCGTATCACCGGGGCGGGCTATGACCCCACGGTGGGCCAGGTGCATCTGCCACCTGACTCATCCCTGGGGTGGAAAGTCAACCTGTTGCTGACGGGGGCAGCCCTGTGTTCCAATGCTCGACTGACCCACCTCACAGCCCCCAGCCGGTGGCAGGAACTGGGCGACCCCACCGAGGCCGCCCTCATTGTGGCGGCGGCCAAGGCCGGGTTGAATGTGGAAGACCTCCAGCGCCGCTACCCCCGCCGCCGAGAAATCCCCTTCGATTCTCGGCGGCGGATGATGACCGTGGTGCTCGACTGGCGCGAGGAGCGGTGGCCGACCCCCTTGCCCCAGCCCGTTGTCCAGATGGCCTTCACCAAGGGGGCACCGCTGGAGGTGGTACGCCACTGCCAGCACCTTCTGCGGGACGGCACCCTAGACGCCCTGGGCCATGCTGACTGGGCACAGGTGGTTGCCGCCAATGATACCCTGGCGCGTCAGGGCTATCGGGTCTTAGGGTTGGCGGCCCGTCCTGGGGAGCATCTCCAGGACATGAAAGCCCAGGATTTGGAGCAGGGGCTCACCTTCATTGGCCTGGTGGCTATGTTTGACCCGCCCCGGCCTGAGGTGCCCACCGCCATTGCCCAGTGTCACCAAGCGGGCATTCGCGTCACCATGGTCACGGGCGACTATGGCCTCACAGCGGAGGCCATAGCTCGGCAAATTGGCCTGGTGGATAGCCCACCCACCACCCACGAACCCGTCCGCGTGATCACCGGCGAAACCCTGGGCCATCTCTCGGACGCCCAGCTTCAGCAAATGGTGAAGTATCGGTCGCAGCTGGTGTTTGCCCGCATGTCGCCGGAGCACAAGCTGCGCCTCGTAGACGCCTATAAGGCCACCGGGGCCGTGGTGGCGGTCACGGGCGACGGGGTGAACGATGCCCCCGCCCTGCGATCCGCCCACATCGGCATTGCCATGGGCCTCAATGGCACGGATGTGGCCCGTGAAGCCGCCGACATTGTCCTCACCGACGACAACTTTGCCACTATCGTCAGCGCCATCGAGCAGGGGCGCACCATCTATCAAAACATTCGCAAATTCATCACCTATATCCTGGCCTCCAACGTAGCGGAGCTGATGCCCTTTCTGCTGATGGTGATGGTGAAAATTCCCCCGGCCCTGGTAATTATGCAAATTTTGGCCATCGACCTGGGCACCGACATGGTACCCGCCCTGGCCCTGGGAGCCGAACCCGCCGAGCCGGGCACCATGGTGCATCCTCCGCGCCACAAAGCCCACCCCCTGATGGATCGGGCATTGCTCCTGCGGGCCTACCTCTGGCTGGGGATGATTGAAGCGGTGCTGGGCATGGTGGCCTTTTTGGGGGTGTGGTACAGCTATGGCTACAGCCTCGCCGATCTCCAGGCGGTGACGCCCAGCCTGCTGACCCATTCCGCCACCGCCCCGGTGCTGGCCATCTACCTCCAGGCCACCACGATGACCCTAGCGGCCATTGTGGCTAGCCAAGACGGCAACGTCTTTGCCTGCCGCTCCGAACACACCTCCATGGGACGGCTGGGCTGGTTTTCCAACCCCTTGATCTGGCTGGGCATCGCCACTGAATGGATGCTGATGGTTGCCATTATCAAGCTGCCGCCCCTCCAGGCCATTTTTTCAACCGCCCCCCTCACCCTCGGCCAATGGGCGTTGCTGCTGCTGTGTCCGCCCATCGTGCTGGGGCTGGAGGAATTACGGAAAGCCCTCACCCGCCGCCGGATGTCCGCCGGAGGAAATGCCCCGACGGCAACGAGCGGGCGCTACCATTGAGGGCATTCCCGCGTCCATCGCTGCCCTATGACCCGCATTGCTCTGTTTGGTACCAGTGCCGACCCGCCCCACCGGGGCCATGCCGCCGTGCTCACCTGGCTCACCGATCAGTTTGACCATGTGGCCGTGTGGACGGCGGACAACCCCTTCAAGCCCGAGCAAACGCCCCTGGGGCACCGTTTTCGGATGTTGGATCTGCTGATGCAGGACTTGGCCGTTCCCCCTGGGCGCGTGCAGGTTCATCCTGAACTCAGCCATCCGCGTTCCATTATCAGCATTGAACGGGCGCGGCAGCAGTGGCCCGATGCCCAATTTTCCCTGGTCATCGGGTCGGATTTAGTCACCCAATTGCCCACCTGGTATCGCGCCGAGGAGATTTTCGCGGCGGTGGATCTGCTGGTGGTGCCCCGTCCCGGTCATCCCCTAGAATCCGCAGGGCTTGATGTCCTCCGCCAGCGCACCGGGGTTACGGTGGCCCATCTGCCCAACCCCGTGGACATCGCTTCCTCGGCCTACCGCCAAACCTGCGATGATCTAGCCCTCACCCCCGCCGTGCAAGCCTACCTCGACCAAAACCCCCTCTACCCATGCCCGGAAAACTCCAAAACAACGCTGATCACCGTCTCACCAAACCTGCCCTAGCCGACTTTAAGGTGGGCGTAGACAACGTGATTTTTTCCGTGGATACGCACCAAAACCGACTGCTGGTGCTGTTGGTGATGCGCCAGGAGGATCCCTTCCAGGGGACCTGGAGTTTGCCTGGTACCCTAGTGCGCCAGGGCGAATCCCTGGAGGACGCCGCCTATCGGGTGCTGGCGGAGAAAATTCGGGTCAATACCCTCTACCTCGAACAGCTCTACACCTTTGGAGGCCCCCACCGCGACCCCCGCGAAGCCCCCACCGCCTTCGATGTCCGCTATCTCTCGGTGAGCTACTTTGCCCTGCTTCGCTTCGAGGACGCCGAACTCATTGCCGACGGCGTCAGCGGCATGGCCTGGTATCCCCTCGCCCAGGTGCCCCAACTCGCCTTTGACCACAACGAAATTCTGGCCTACGGCTATCGGCGGCTGCGCAACAAGCTGGAATACAGCCCCATCGCCTTCGATGTTTTGCCGGAGCAGTTCACCTTGGGGGATCTGTACCAGCTCTACATGACCGTGCTGGGGGAAGGATTTGCGGACTATTCCAACTTTCGTACCCGCCTGCTGAAGCTGGGTTTTTTGCAGGATACGGGCCAGAAAATTTCCCGGGGAGCCGGACGCCCCGCCAGTCTCTATCGCTTCGATGCCAATGCCTTTGAACCCTGGAAAGACAAGCCCATGGTGTTCATTTAGGGGTGGTTAATCCGCCTCGATGAGCCAGGAGGGGGTGAGGTCATCGCCCTCGGTGAAAGCGGTGGAAATGTAGTCTAGGCGGGCGGCGGAGATGGGGTTCTGGTTGATGTAGACCATGTAGTTCCCCATCAAAAAGTAGACAGCCATCATGGCGGCGGCTGAGGAGGCCACCAAAAAACCCGCCAGCATGAGGGAAAATTCTTGGCCTTTAACAGCCTGCTCCATGAGTCGGAGCGACCAGGCCACGAGGGCGATCACAATTGCCAGAATGAGCAGGAGCATGGAGGGCGTCGTTAAAGGGAGATGGAAAAAATCATGGATGAGCGCTTTTATGTTACGCATTGTAACAGGCGTTCATAAATCCGGTGGCCTTTCCACAGAAAGAATTTAACTTTGTCGATCAAATCTCCTGATTTCTACGATGGTCAAGACTTTGGGATTGTGGTTTAACTCGTGGGCAGGGCTAGGCCGGTTTGAGGCGGGGCAGCAAGACCGTGACGGTCGTGCCTTCGTGGGGCTGGCTGTGGAGGGTGATCTGGCCCCGGTGGGTTTCCACAATCACCTTGGCGATGGCCAGCCCTAGCCCGGTGCCTTGGTCGCCGCTGCGGTGGCGGGCGGGGTCGGCCCGGTAGAACCTGTCAAACACATGGGCCAAGGCGTCGGCATCCATGCCAATGCCCGTATCCTGCACCGTCACCTGTACCCAGGCTTGGCCCTGGTGTTTGATGGCCTTGGCCTGCACCGTCACTTGGCCCCCGGTGGGGGTATATTGCACCGCATTGCCAATTAGGTTGGTGAACAGGCGGGTGAGTTGGCTGGTGTCGCCGCCGATGATCAGGGCGTGGTGCTGATCCAGCGCGGTGGATTTTTCCGTGCTGAGGGGAGCCACCGTAGCCGGGATCATCACCGCAGCGGACGCTTTGGCACGAGGCGCTTCGGGGCGTGATCCCGCTTCGACTAGGGGGGCGGCGTAGACCAGGTCAATCTGTTTCTCGCTGGCCATCACCTGCTGTTCCTCCACCACGTCCGCCAGCAGCCCCTCCAAGCCAATGGAGGAGGGCGTAAAGGCAATCAGACCGCTTTCCTGGCGGGCCAAAAACAGCAGATCATCCACCAAGCGCCCCAGCCGTCGGGTCAGGCGTTCGATCACCTGGAACTGGCGCTGCTGGGTGTCCACGTCGGGATCCGGGTCAGACAGGGCCACCTGGGCATTGGTTTGGATCACGGCAATGGGGTTGCGGAGCTCGTGGGAAGCATCCGCCGTAAACTGCTTAAGCTGCTGGTACGAGTCGCGCACGGGGGCCATGGCAATGCCCGACAGCAGCCAACCGATGGCCGCCACCGCCCCCACCATCAAACTGGTGCCCAGGGCTAAATCCACCATCAGCCGCCGACTGGGCTTCGTCACCTCAAACCAGGGATGGCTGACCCGCAGATAGCCCAACACCTGGCCCTCGGCCTCCACCCGCTCGGTAATTTGGCGCAGCACCCCTT
>JALQST010000202.1 GCA_023264315.1 Nodosilinea sp. BSH.14 | reverse complement strand
CGGATGCGGTCATTTGTGTTCCCTCAACTCAATAAAGGCGTGGTCAAGGGAAATCGCGTCAACCTGCCCAAGATTGGCTGGGTCAAGATGCGGCTTTCTAGACCAGTGCCGGAAGGGTTTGAGGCAAAGCAAATTCGTGTGGTTAAGCGGGCTTCTGGGTACTACGTCATGATTGTGTTTCAATCTGATGTAGATGTGCCAGATGTTTCGCCGCATGGAGAACCGTTAGGGGTAGATGTTGGCATTGAAAGCTATCTAGCAACGTCTGCGGGCGAGTTAGTTAAAAATCCTAGATTTTTCGTGAATGGGCAACGCAAGCTGAAATCGCTGCAACGTCAATTGAAGCGCAGAAAGAAAGGGTCTAGTCGCTGGCTCAAACTCCAAAAGAAGATGGCTAGGCATCACGAATATCTGGCCAATGCCCGAAAAGACTTTCAGTTCAAGTTAGCCCATCGTCTCTGCGATCAAGCTGGGATGGTGTTTGTTGAAAAACTGAACCTGAAAGGACTGGCGAAGGGGATGCTGGCCAAGCACTGCCTTGATGCAGCGTGGGGCAGCTACCTTTCAATTCAGGAGTGGGTGTGCTGGAAACGTGGTGTTTATTTTGCGGCGGTAGAAGCGTCTGGCACCAGCCAGGAATGTCCTGCCTGTTCAGCCGTGGTCAAGAAAGATTTGTCAGTTCGAGTTCATCAATGCCCTGAGTGCGGCTACACCACTAATCGAGATGTAGCCGCCGCTCAGGTCGTGCGGAATAGAGGACTTGCAGCCGTGGGGCACACGGACAAGAAGCTCAGTGAGGGCAATGCCAATGGGCACCCAGCGAACTGAGAATCCCCGCGCCTTTAGGCCGGGGAGTGTCAAGATAGGCCCAGGCCTAGAACTGTCCGAGGGTGCCGCTGGTGAAGGCATCACCAGAGTAGGCGGGGACGCGGCTGGTGAAGTCCGTGGCTTGGCCGGTCACGCTTTGGGCCAGTTGATCAAAGGAGTCGGAGTTCCAGTTGCGCTCATGGATGGGCTTGCTTTGCTCGCCTCGGAAGTAAGCTTGACTACCGATCAGCGCTACCGCAACCCAGCCAACGACAAATAGAGCAATCAGAATGGCAAACATGACAGACCTCCTAAAAGGCTAACGTCCTTGGGCAAGGACACCGCTAAAACCCTAAGGGTGATGAGGGGGGAGCGTGTGCTTGCCTCGTATGTATATCAATGTAACCAAGAAGTAACAATATGTAAAGATAAATTGCGATTTAATTGATGTAGTGATATTACTCCTTTCCTTGAGGGCAACCGAACTCGTTTCCCAGCCCCGCATCGCATTCGTGCTGCTCCCTCCTCATCGAGGCGCTACCGTCGGGTTTCCTGTTACGGTAATCCATGGTATCCCTGCGTCATGAATCTCCGTCCTATGGTTGCTGCCAATTGGTTCTACCCGTTTCCGCCCCTCCAGGGGGGTACCTTGCTGAAGCGCTACAAACGGTTCTTTGCCGACATTGAACTGGACAGCGGCAAGGTGATCACCGCCCACTGCCCCAACACTGGCCCCATGACGGGCATTTGCCACATCGGCGGACGGGTGATGGTCTCCCACAACCCCAGCCCCAAGCGCAAGCTGGCCTATACCTGGGAACTGGCGGAGGTGAATGACACCGTTCCCACCTGGGCGGGCACCAACACGGCCCTTCCCAACCGAGTGATGAAAGCGGTGCTAGAGGCGCGGCTGATCCCAGACCTGGGCGATTACACTGCCATCCAGCCGGAGGTGCGCTACGGCCACGATGGCAAAAGCCGGATTGACTTTGTCGTATCTGGCCCAGAAGACCAGTCCCCCACCTACATCGAAATCAAAAACACCACCTGGGCCAAAGGCACCCTCGCCCTGTTCCCTGATACCGTGACCACCCGTGGCCAAAAGCACCTCCGGGAACTCATGGGTCTCATCCCCAACGCCAAGGCGGCCATGGTGTACTTCATCAACCGAGGCGACTGCACCGACTTTGCCCCCGGCGACGAGGCAGATCCCACCTATGGCGACCTGCTCCGGCAAGCGATAGCGGTGGGGGTGCAAGTGTTGCCCTGTCGCTTTGAGATTACCCCCCAAGGCTTACGCTATCTGGGCTTGGCCCCCCTCAGGCTGTCAAACCCTAATCCACAGACCTCCATGGTAGATTTCGGCACTGGATAGCGGATTGGATCAGCATGGCGACACCCTCCTCGCCTTGGTGTTCAACTTGAAATTGCTCCATCATTTTTGTAGGTCTGAGGTCTGATAACAGACCAGTCTTGTCTAAACATACCGATCAGCAAGACCTCTAATGGTCATATTTTCAGCGATTGCGTCGTGGGGGATGATCACATAGCGCCAGGGCTTGCCCCCGTGCTGCTGCATATACTCAGAGGCTTGCTGGCACCACTTCACCGCCACTTCTTTTTTGGCGAGTACCTGGGGGTCGGTCATTTGGGTGTTCATTTTGGGTTCTAGCATGTAGATAGTGTCATCGGTTTCGGCCACAAAATCAGGCTGATATTCGGGGTGCTCACCCTGCCAACGGTAGTAGATTTGGAATTGCCCTTTGGCAGGGCGAAACCACTTAAGGGACTCCCGCTCTAGGATCACCGCCAGCATTCGTTCGGTGTTGGTGTCGAACTTTTGCACCGGGTAAAGGCATTTGGAGAACCCACCAAACAGGTACTTCCGCATGTTGCTTTTATCCGCTGGGGCTTGACGATAGTCCAATGGGACCTGGTGGGTGGCGGTGTAGGCGCTGTCTTTGAGGGTTGAGAATCCTTGCCGAATGACGACGTTGTAGTCCACAGCGGCTTCCCAAAAGTGGTTGGTCATTTGGGCGTGGATGAATCGGGCAAGGTCTCGCTGATGTACCCGCAGAATTTTGTGGAGATCGTCGTTGTCGTGCTGCTGTTGCCGAAAATGCTGGATCACTTGGGTGGCCAAGTCGTAGAGCAAGTCGGCGTGGTCGTCGTAGGCGATGTCGTCAAAGTCGATTAGGCTGTTGACAATGTATTTTTCTAGACGATCTTCCTGAATGCCCGCCGCCCCAACGCCGAGGATCGTCCGCTCGCCTGTGGATAGGCTTTGTTGCCACAGTTCATCGGAGGGGGGCTGATAGGTTAACCCCGCCAGATCGAGGGTAAAGGGATGAAAGCCCGTTTTCACCTCCCCGGTGGGCACCACCAAAATACGCGGGATATCAATGGTTTGTTGGACGACGAACTCCGTGGTTTGGGCGATGACGGCGGCGATATCGGGCGGCTCCGTCACTCCCGCTAGGGCAAGCTGTTCGGGCTGATATTGAGCAGTCACCCGTTCTTTTACCAGGCTTTGCACTGTAGCCGATTGCAGATGGGCACTGGTGGGCACCAGGTCGGGGTTGGTTTCCAGGTCTTGGATCACCCGGTAGGTAATCTGGGCAATGTTTTGCTCCTCTGGGGTAGCAAAGACGGGAGCGGTTTGGGTCGCCGCTGGGCTATCCGGCTGTTCTGGGGTGTCACTGGGGTCGGTTTTTGAGACAGGTGTGGCCCCCTTTGGCCCAAACCACCTCGACAGATTCGACTGAGCGGTGACGCTCACCTTGGGGGTCTCTAAATCCTCAGCGTCCAGAATCACCTGCTTGAGGCGAATGACCGAGTCGGTACGGTTGGCTTCATCGATGATCTCCTGAAATTTGTCGTGGGCGATGATGTTGAGGCGATCCACCACCTCGACCCCGGTACGTTGGCCATAGGGTAGGCGCAGGCCGCGCCCGATAGATTGCTCGATTAAGATTCGGGCGTTGGCGGCCCGCAGGGGCACGATGGTATAGAGGTTGGTCACGTCCCAGCCCTCTTTGAGCATGTTGACGTGGATAACGATTTCGGTCTCGTTTTCAGGATCTTCAACCGTCAGCAACTGCTTTACCAGGTCGTCTTCTTTTTTGCCCGTGGTGCTGGAATCGACCTGAATGACCTTGTTGGCATACTCTCCCTTAAAAAAGTCCTGACTTTGAATGAGTTCCAAAAGCTGGGCGGCGTGGGTGGTGTCGCGGGCAATCACCAGTACAAAGGGTTTAACAATGGGCTGGTCGGTCTCACGGGCATAGGTGATTAGCTCGGCTTTGATATGTTCGTGCAGGCGCACACCGTCCTCGAGTTTGATTTTTTCGATTTCTTCGGGCGACATCTCCGCCGTCGTAAAGTCTTTGCGCGTGATCACCGCCGGATCTTTGACAAAGCCGTCGGCCATGGCCCGCCCCAGGGGATAGTCGTAAATCACGTTCTGAAACGGCACGGCCCCTTTACTGGTTTCTACAAAGGGGGTAGCGGTGAGTTCTAGTCCTAGAACGGGTTTGAGTTCATTGATGGCCCGCACCCCAGCCGAGGCCCGATAACGGTGGGACTCATCCATCAAAATGACCAAATCATCCAGATTGGCCAAAAACTCAAAATAGCTTTCACCGATGTATTCAGACAGGCGCTTAATCCGGGGGCTTTTGCCGCCACGTACCTCGGAGTTAATTTTGGAGATATTAAAAATATTGATTTTGCAGCGAATTAGCTCATCAAATAGGGTACGCGCCCGCATTTCATAGTTATCACCAGTAATCATTTCGGGGGCATCGGTGGCAAATTCAGAAATACCCTTAAAGACGTATTTAGGGGTATTCGGGGTAAAATCGGCAATTAATTTGTTGTAGATCGTGAGGTTGGGGGCCAGCACAAAGAAGTTTTTAATACCGTGGGCCAAGTGCAGGTAGCTAATAAAGGCTCCCATTAGGCGAGTTTTACCGACCCCTGTGGCCAGGGAAAAGCATAGGGAGGGGAAGTCGCGCTCGAAGTCGGCAACCGTGGGATATTCACGTTTGATGGCGGCTAGGGCGGCGGCGCGATCCGTACCATGTTTGGGAGGCACAATTTCACAGAGGCGATCCAGGATCTCTAGCGAGTCTCGCTGGGGCGGACGCAGACTTAGCCTTCCGGCAATGGCATTAACGTGGCGGCTTATTGATATACTAGACATTGCTAATCTCCACGATTAAATCTCCTTGACTCAAACGCTCTAGGGCTTCTTCTAGGGTGTCCAATAAGAGGCGTTTTAAGTTACGGTTGGTAACGTTGCCACAGGTTAGCCAAAGAATCTGAGGTGGTTTTCCCAAGCGACAGACCAGATCAATAAAGTCACTATCTTTTGTCATGATGATGACATTTTCAGCCCGTGCAGCCATAAAAATTTCCAGATCTTTTGCATCTCGCAAGCCCAGATCTCTCAGAGAATGAGCTTCCAGCAGAAATGTTTCTGTGAGCCAACGGGCTAAAGCAGGTGGCAATTGAGCATCAATCCACAGTTTCATGCTGTAAGCCGCGTGAAGTCAGTACGTCGAGCTGCGAAAATTAGGCAAGCTTGAATGTCGGCAGCTTCTAGATCGGGAAAATCTTCTAATATTTCGGATATCGATACACTTTCTGCCAGCATTTCTAAAATATCGCTGACTCTAATTCGCATACCACGAATGCAGGGTCTGCCTCCACATTGGCCAGGGGTTTGGGTAATTCGGCTGAGTAGATCTGTACTCATAGGTTTCTTCCAGAAAATGAACAGCTCTCAATAAAGCAAAATTATTTTATTTCATCCAATCTGATATGCCACTATCAAAAGAGCCGATAAAGGCTTCTACTGGGTCATCTTCAAACTGCTGAATAGCGACTGTTAGCCACAATAACGTAAACTCTTCTGGCGTTTTACCAGCTTGCTGAGCCAAGGTCTGCAAAGGAATATATAGATTTTCTGGAATCTGGATGGTTAAGGTCTGAGTCATGAATTTATCCTAAGGGTGATTTGGTGCTCATGTTAGGCCACGGCATAGCCATCGAATTGGCGTTTAAAGGGTGAATGAAAACCAATAACAATATCCTCTTTGGGTACACCCTTTTCCGTCAAAATCTCAGCAATAGAGAGTTCAGTGCCGTTGTATTGAATCCAGATTTTGCCGTCTTTGATATCAAAGTGTAGGATGATTCCAAAAATACGCCGTTGGTCTTCCCAGCCAATGTAGGCGAGTTGGTAATGATCATTTTCGGTGTCACAGATAATACTAGGCTCAACGTC
>JALQST010000201.1 GCA_023264315.1 Nodosilinea sp. BSH.14 | reverse complement strand
TGACGCCAATCTCAAAATGCTCGACCCCGGCGATGGTTAGGGGCTCATCGAGTAGATAGGTAGCCCAGTGGGGCTCGGCAGAGAGATCGCGGTTCACGCCCAGGCAAACCTGAAACTGCGTGTGCATGGGTAGATCGCTGCGGTAGATCTTCTCTAGCCGACGGTGGAGATATTCCCCTTGCAGCAGGTGTAAGAGGGTGTGGTAGTCATCGCAGGCGGAAATGACCCGATGGGCGCGATACTCCTGTTGGTCGGCCAGCCGCACGCCCACAGCTTGGTCGTCCTCCACTAAAATCTGTTCCACGGGGGTGGAATAATAAATTTCGCCACCGTGGGCCAGGTAGCGCTGCTCAATCGCCTGGGCAAAGGCCAGGGAACCGCCCTGGGGAAAGCCCGCATTGCCGTTATCGAGGTAGGCCAGCAGCGACATACCGACCAGTACGGGCACCTCTGGCCAGGAGAACATGTGGGGAACGGCCCGCTGCAAGAAGGGGTCTTTAAACTGGGTGCCGAGGTCTTGCAGAGACAGGCTGCCCCACTTTCCTAGGGAATTCACAAAGGTCAGCACATGGCGGCCAATTTTGGCCCAGTCGCCGCCGGTCATGAGGGCCTTGGGCTTTTGTTGCAGAATTGATAGATCAGAGTCCTTGAAGGTGCGCACCCTTTGCAAAACTGGTCGATGCGCTTCGCATCCTGGGAGGCGAGGGCTTTCATCTGCTACCCTCCACGGATAAGCCCTGCCATGCCGGGGCTTGGGTCAATCAATTGTCATAGTACTTGTGATCTATTGCTCTGGGACGTGATGGTGCTTGTTTTCTATGCAGGGTACGGGGTCGTAGCCACCGGGATGAAATGGGTGGCAGCGGATAATGCGCCGTACGGCTAGCCAGGAACCCTTCAGCAGCCCAAACCGTTCAATAGCGGTGAAGGCATACTGCGAGCAGGTGGGCGTGAATCGACAAGTGGGCGGAAACAGGGGGGAAATGAACCGCCGATAGCCTTGAATTAGAATCAACAGAAGCGCTTTCATCGCTTTATTCTATCAGCCTCCTGCGCGGATTGTGGCTACCCGAGGGCATCGAGGCCTTGACGGGCGTGGTGAATGCGGAGCTTGAGCCCCAGGGTGATTTGCTTCATCAGCCAGTACAGCACGGTCAGGATGCCGAAGGTGACGATCATCACCGCCAGGGGACGCTTGGAGGTGAGGATGTTCAGAGTGTCGGTGATCACGTCGAGTGGCCCCGTCACCAAGTCCCAGCTATTGAAGCGGATGAAGCGGCCCAGATAAATTCCCACGGCACAGAGGGCGTGGAGGGTTAGTTCCATGGGTAAAATCCAGGCTTGGGCGCCCTGTCGTTTGAGGGAGTAGGCCACATTCAGGATGGAAATCACGTAGGCTTCAAACCCCAGCACGATGGCCGTGACGTGGATGGGCACAAAAATCAGGGCAATGACCCAGGTGGGGCTGTTGCCAGCCCGGGTGCCGCGTATGAGGTGGATGATGTCGGTGAGGACGTAGGGGGCATTGGGCAAAAAGGCAATGAAGACCACAACCCCCAGCCACCACAGCCAAGGACGGCGCGTCTCCCGTGGGCTGATTCCCCACTGCCACAGCCCGAGCACTACCAGCAGCACCAGCACCCACCAACTCAACCGCAGCAGGGCACCGATGTCCCCCGTTAGGGCATCGAGGAGGGTGCGGCCCCAGCCCATCAATACCCTGGGCGTTCTGGCCCAAAGCCCGATGACGCCGATGGCCACCACTCCGCCGATGGCCACCTGAAACCAGGGGCGAGGCAGGGCACGGGGGCGAAACAGCCAAAAACTCAGCAGCAGCGGCACAAAGGCCAAAAACAAGTTCCACAGAATCCAGCCGCTATAGACATTGTCGAAGGCGGTGGCGATGGCGGCGAGTCGTGATCCCATCGGTGTCTCTCCGGTGCGTATGATCGGCCTGCTGGGTGGTGTGCAGATTGATCTGATGGCCCTAGGTGGCACCCAGGTGAGGATAGCGCAGACTCCCCAGGCTCCCCAGACCCAACAGCACCATGCCGCCCAGGGCCACCATCCACAGGGCGGGCTGATCCGCGTGACGTTGGGCGATGGCCCCCAGCGCCCAAATGAATACCAGGGCAAAGGTCACATCCCGCCGCTGCCAGAGGACGACGCCCCCTAGGAGAATGGCGACGATCATCATCACCACCGTCCATGCTAGGGGGGAGATGCCCCAACCGCCCCACCCAGCGGCGTAGAGGGTGGCGGCGATATTGACGATGGTGGCTACCGCAATCCAGCCCAGGTAGAGGCTGAAGGGAATATGGGCCATCCAGCGGCGTTGGCGGGAGGCGCGAACACGACCGATATCTAGGGTGCGGTAGATCTGAATCAGCGCGGCCAAAATCACCAGCATGGCCAGGATGGACGCCGCAAAGTACTGCAACGTGAACAGAAAAATCCAAATCACCTGGGCCACGCAGGCGAGGATCAGCCCTTGGTTGACCCGCTGAAGCTGTGGGTCGGTGCGCCGTTCGGGGTGGAATTGATACACCGCGTAGGCGATCAGCCCCAGGTAAATCACGCCCCAAATAATGAAGGCGTAGTTGGCGGGGGTAATCAACACCCCCGCCAGGACGGTGTTGGAAATTTCCCCCACGTTTTTTCCCCCCGGTGGGTGCAGGTTCGAGAGGGTGTTGACCGCCAGGGTGGCGACGATGGCGACGATGGTGCCCAGGGCTAAACCAAGGCCAGACTGGGGCGATGAGGGTGTGGCGTTCATAGGGGGCTAGGGCTTGAGGACAACGAGATTATCGCGATGGATCACGGTATCAGCCCCAACGTAGCCCAAAATGGCGGGAATATCGTCGGAATGGCAGCCCATGATCCGTTTTAGGTCTTGATCGCTGTAGTTGACGATGCCCCGCGCAATTTCTTCGCCATCGGGGGTACAGAGCTGTACCGCTTCCTGGGGCTGAAACTCGCCGGAAACCTCAATAATTCCCGCCGCCAGCAGCGACTTACCCCGGCGGAGGATGGCCTTGGCCGCGCCCTCATCCACCCGCAGCCGTCCGGCGGGGGGCAAACTGGCGGCAATCCAACGCTTGCGGCCTCGGCTGGGCTTGGGCTGGGGGACGATCTGGGTGCCCACCGCCTCACCCTGGAGCACCCGCAGGAGATTTCCCGGCTGTTTGCCGTTGGTGATCACCGTTCGCACCCCTGCCGTGGTGGCGATTTGGGCCGCTTCTAGCTTTGTCACCATGCCGCCCGTGCCCCAGGTGGTGCCCTGGCCCCCTGCCGCACCCTTCAGGGCTTTGAGGGTATCGAGGTCTTCAATCAGGGGAATGGGCTGGGCCTCGGGGTTTGATCGGGGGTCGGCGGAATAGATCCGATCCACATCGGTGAGGATGAACAGCCAGTCTGCCCCAATCAGGCTGGCCACCAGGGCGGAGAGGGTGTCGTTGTCGCCAAACTTGAGTTCTTCCACCGCCACGGTGTCGTTTTCGTTGACGATGGGGATCACCCCCAGGGCCAACAACTGCCGAAAGGTGCGATAGCTGTTGACGTAGCGAGACCGCTGGGCCAAATCGCTGCGGGTGAGCAACACCTGGGCAATGGGCTGGTTTAGGGCGGAAAAGAGGTCGTCATAGATCCGCATCAGCCGTCCTTGGCCCACCGCCGCCACCGCCTGCTTCATCGCTAGGGTTTTGGGCCGTTCGGCCATGTCTAGCCGCCGACAGCCAATCCCCACCGCCCCCGACGAAACCAGCACCACCTGATGCCCCTGACTCCGTAGCGTGCTCAGGGTTTCCACCAAACTTGCCAGGGTGGACAGGGCGAATTGTCCCATTCCCGGCCCCGCCAAGCTGGACGTACCAATTTTGACGACCAGGGTTTGTGCCGCACTCACCGCCATAGGGCCCCTTTCACGCATTCACCCTTTCGATAGTACGCCGTTAGCCCATCGGTCTGGAGGTCAGTTCCGGCTGACTTTAAAATAAAATTTGGGTGCCAATCGCTAAGCAACCGACACCCAAAACGTGTTTATTAAAAGAGGTATTGAACTTAAAAGGTCTTTATTGAGTGTGACCTTTATTTATCTTTCTCAATTATGGCGGCACTTTTCGGGCTGGGGAGAATCCGTAATCTTTTCTTTATGTTTCCCTGTCTAACGTTTTCCCCGACATCGTTAGGCTTCTTGGTATTCCGTTGCAAAAGTACACGATACCCTGCCCCAGGGAACTGGCGTGATACCCCGCCGAGGGGAGGGCCGCCGGCCGAAACGAGGGGGCTGATCCGGTGGGATGCCTTTGCGGTACCTTGGACAGAATATTCCCTTTGGGGATGTGTCCCGGTTGCCCACCCTGCGCTCTGCCATCATGAACTCACTGCTGCTGATTCCCATTGTGGCCTTTGCCAAGGCGCTGACCCTGGTGCTGCGGCTGTCGGGGCGTGGGTCGGGGACGGCGCTGCCGGGATACCTAGTCGGCAAATACTTCCCCTTTGCCCTGGGAGCGCTGGTGCAGCAAATCCCCACGGTGGTGGCGATCACAGGCACCAACGGCAAAACCACTACCCAAACCATGCTCGATGCCATGGTGAGCCAGGGACAGGGGATCAAGATTCTCCGCAACAAGGCCGGAGCTAACCTCAGCCAGGGCATTTTGTCGGAACTCCTCAAGCAAAGCAATGCCCTCGGACGGCTGGATTTTACCCACGCCATCCTAGAAGTGGAAGAAGCCACCCTGCCCCGCATCGCTGCTTTATTGAAGCCTCAAGTCATTGCGGTGACGAACCTGTATCGAGATCAGCTCGATGCCTACGGCGAAATTGACCGCACCGAAAAACTGATCCGCGACGGCATTGCCCAATGTCCCCAGGCCCAGGTGGTGGTGAATGGCGACGACCCCCGCACCGCCCGCCTTACCCAGGGCTTGCCCAACCCCACCTACTTCGTTTCCCTGGCTGAAGAATACGCCCGCTTTTTGCCCTACGAAGGAAAACTGCACCGCCGCGAACCGGGCACTCCAGGGCTAGAGGCCACAGACATCCGCATCAACGAAGACCTGACGACGGATTTTGCTATCCACGGCACCGTGGCCAACCAGCGGGTGGACATTGCCCAGGCCCGCACTGCCTCCCCCGGATTTTTCCATGTGTATAACGCCCTCACCGCGTTGACCATGGCCACCCTGATGGGGTTAGCTCCAGACTTGGCGATTCAGGGACTGCAAACCTTTCAGCCCGCCTTTGGCCGAGGGGAAATCCTCAGCCGCCAGGTGGGCGATAAAACCGTTCACTATCGGCTTCTGCTGGTGAAAAATCCGGCTAGCTTTAGCCTTAGCCTAGAACTGCTGCGCCACATTCCCGCCCTCAAGCTGATCCTCGCCATCAACGACAACACCGCCGACGGCAAAGATGTCTCCTGGCTGTGGGATAGCGAACTGGAACGCCTCAACCAGGCCCATTTGGACTGGGTGCTGTGCAGCGGCATTCGCGCCAAGGATATGCGGGTGCGGCTGAAGTACGCCCTCGACCAGCCCCCAGCGGCGATCCCCACGGTGGAATCCATCCACGACGCCATCGATCAATCCTTTGACTACGCCCTCGATGGCGACACCGTTTTTGTGATGCCCACCTACACCGCTATGCTGGAATTTCGCAAACTGATGGGCAAAACCCTGGATATTGTGTGATTTGGCCTGGTTGATGGCCACAATCCCAGGGGGCGAGGGAACCTCGCCCCTACCTGACTCCCGATTGTTGCCCTAGAGGGCGAGGAAACCTCGCCCCTACCCGACTCCCGACTCCCGACTCCCGACTCCCCATGCCCTACTCCCTCACCCTCACCCACCTCTACCCCGACCACCTCAACCTCTATGGCGATACGGGCAACCTGATCGTCCTAAAACGGCGCTGCCAGTGGCGGGGAATTGACTGCACCATCCAACCCCTGGGCATGGGGGATCGACCCAAACCGGGGGAGACCGACCTGTACTTTATGGGCGGCGGGCAGGATAATGATCAGGTGGCGGTGGTGGAGGACTTTCACCAGCTCAAGGCCGATACCATCAAAGCCGATACCGAGGCGAGGGTGGTGTTTTTAGGCGT
>JALQST010000200.1 GCA_023264315.1 Nodosilinea sp. BSH.14 | reverse complement strand
AGGCATGACTTGGAAGCCATCCATGGCGGCTTCGATAGCGCGGATGGGGTCGATTTCGGTGATGATGACGTTGGCCCCCATGCCCTTGGCCCGCATGGCGGTACCCTTACCGCACCAGCCGTAGCCTGCGACCACGATGGTCTTCCCGGCCAGTAGCACGTTGGTGGCGCGGATGATGCCATCCAGGGTGGATTGCCCGGTGCCGTAGCGATTGTCGAAGAAGTGCTTGGTGTCGGCGTCGTTCACGTTCATGGCGGGGAAGCTCAGCACCCCATCCTTAAACATGGCCTTGAGGCGGACGATGCCCGTCGTGGTTTCTTCGGTGGTGCCGATGATGTCGGCAAGCTGGGCCTTGCGGGTTTGCACCAGGGTGGCCACCACGTCGCTGCCGTCATCAATGATGATGTTGGGACGGTGATCTAGGGCGGTTTCGACGTGGCGGTGGTAGGTGTCGTTGTCTTCGCCCTTGATGGCAAAGACGGGGATGCCGTAGTCGGCCACTAGGCTAGCGGCCACATCGTCCTGGGTAGACAGAGGGTTGCTGGCGATCAGGATGGCATCGGCCCCGGCATTTTTGAGGGCAATGGCCAGGTGGGCGGTTTCCGTGGTGACGTGGCAGCAGGCGGAAATGCGGATGCCCGCCAGGGGTTTTTCCTGGGCAAAGCGTTCCTGAATTTGCCTCAGCACGGGCATTTCGCGCCCAGCCCATTCAATCCGCTGCTTGCCCTGGGGAGCCAACGCGATGTCTTTAATGTCGTACTTGAGTTGTAGGGTCGTGGTCATAGATTGAGCCTAGTAAACGTGTCAGCCGAACTTAGGGATTGGGGTTTTGGGGTCGGCCTTCCTAGTTTAATGGAAATTTACCCAGGATACTGCCCCGACCGCACCTCGTCACAGAACTGCTGGGCAGCATCGATGGCCTGCTGGCGCAGGTTGGCGTAGGCCTTAGCAAAGGGGGGCTGCCAGGGCGAAAGGCCCAAAACGTCGGCGGTGACGAGCACCTGCCCAGTGCAGTGGGGGCCAGCGCCAATGCCAATGGTGGGGATGGTGAGGGTGTCGCTGATGCGTTGGGCCAGGTTGGCGGGGATGTGCTCTAGCACTAGGGAAAAGGCTCCAGCCTGTGCTAAATCCTGGGCTTCGGCCAGGATGCGGTCGGCTTCGGCCTCAGTTTTGCCCTGTTTGCGAAAGCCGCCAAACTGGTTTACCGACTGGGGCGTCAGGCCCACATGGCCCATCACCGGAATGCCCCACTGCACCAAGGCTTGCACCCGCTCCACCACGGCGGCATGGCCCCCTTCAATTTTGACGGCCTGGGCGGCGGATTCCTTTAAGATGCGCCCCGCCGAGCGAATGGTCTCTTCCACGCTGGGCTGATAGCTGAGGAAGGGTAAGTCCACGACTAATAATGCCTGCTGTACCCCCCGCCGTGCTGCCTTGGCGCAGATCAGCATGTCCTCCAGGGTGAGGGGCAAGGTCGTGTCATACCCCAAGGCCACCATAGCCAGGGAATCTCCTACGAGGACGATATCCGCCCCGGCCTGGTCGGCAATGTGGCCTGATGTCACATCCCAGGCCGTCAGCACCACCAGGGGCGAGGCTCCCTGCCGCTGCTTCCATGTCGCCACTTGCGAAACACTCACTGCCATCGTTGCCGCCTCAGAACGTCCATCGCATGATTGAATATTCCCCCAATTATCTCTGTCTGTGGGGGCGAATTCATACCTGACCTATGGCCGGAACAGGGCAGGGGCGATTCCCAGGACGGGGACAAACGTTGAAGACCGGCACTGGACTACTCAACGGTGACAACCTTTCAGAAACCTTGCTGGACAAGGGTTATAGGCAATTCTCAGCAAATCAGGTAAAACCTTTGTGAGATAAGCCTATCAGGTGTCCATCATTTTTGAGAGACGGCTCTTCCGGGTTTATGGTGATAAGTTTCCCTAATTAGCGAAACAGGCCAATAAACATCGACAGAAAAACTCCTGAATAAAGAGAATTCCCGTTACTCCTGACCATACAGAAATAACGGGAATTCTAGGATTTTATGATGTTCCTAACGTGATTAATCGACGGAACTAAACCGACTGGGAAAACTGCCGAATGGTTTTGTTTCGCAGGTAGGTATCAAACACGGCGGCGATATTGCGAATGAGCAACCGTCCAGCGGGTAGCACTTCGATGTGGTTGGGTGTCAACCGCACCAGACCATCGGCTTCCAAAACTTGCAGGTCTTGACGCTCGCGGGCGAAATAATCATCAAAGTCCTGGTCAAAACTGAGGTGATATTTTTCCTCGATGGCGGTTTTGGATAGCTCAAACTGACACATCAATTCCATAATCACCGTGCGGCGCAAAATATCATCTTGGCTCAGCACCACACCCCGTTCGATGGGCAGCACATCGGCATCCATGGCCTTGTAGAAATCCCGCAGTCCTTTGTGGTTTTGGGCGTAGACATCGTGCAACATGCTGATGGAAGTCATGCCGAAACCCAGCAGATCGGATTCAGGCTGGGTGGTATAGCCCTGAAAGTTGCGGTGTAGTTGGCCCTGTCGCTGGGCGATGGCCAATTCATCGTCGGCCTTGGCAAAGTGATCCATGCCGATGAATTGGTAGCCCCCATCGGTGAGGCAATCAATGGTCCTGTGGAAGATTTCTAGCTTTTCCTCTGGGCCGGGAAGAGTGGCAGGGTTGATGTGCTTTTTCTGCACAGGTTTCAGCCAGGGCATGTAGGCAAAGTTGAACACCGCAATCCGGTCAGGATCGAGGCGCAGGGTTTTCTCAATAGTGTTTTGGAACGTGGCCAAATTCTGGTAGGGCAGACCGTAAATCAGGTCTACGTTGACGCTTTCAAAACCCGCCTCCCGCAGCCAGCCCATGGCATTAAACAGCATCTCTTCGGGCTGAATCCGGTTGACTGCTGCCTGCACTTTGAAGTCAAAATCTTGCAGGCCAAAGCTCACCCGCTTAAAGCCCAGGTCTTTCAGGAAACGGACATACTCCCGATCCAAATCCCTGGGGTTAACCTCAAGGGACATTTCCGCCGCTGGGTCAAAGTCGAAATTTTGCTGAAGCACATTCCACAGCCGCTCCACTTGAGCTTGGGTGAGATAACTCGGTGTACCACCCCCCCAATGGAGCTGGTTTACCTTACGGTTACTGACCTTATCCGCCATCTGGATAATGTTGCGCTCCAGATAATTCAAATAGGGATCCGCCACTTTTTTATGGCGCGTAATCACCGTATTACAGCCACAAAAATAACAGGCCGATTCGCAAAAGGGAATGTGACAATACAGCGAAAGCGGCGTTTGTTTATAGTTGCCAACCGCAATCGAAGCTTCTAAATTCCAAATACTAAAGCTCTCCTTCATTTCCGTAGCGGGCGGATAGCTGGTATAGCGAGGTAGCGCCTGATTGTATTTGTGCAGCAGGGCAGAATCAAAAACAACGGAATTGGCAACAGAAAGCATAGTTATCGAGAGTTATGAAGGGGGGATAAGAAAGCCCTCACCCCCAGCCCCTCTCCCACGGGAAGAGGGGGCCGGAAGTTCCTTCAAAGTCCCTCTCCCAGCTTGGGAGAGGGATTTAGGGTGAGGGCCAAGCTTCGAGCAGTGGTGTAGGGTGCATTCGCGAAGCAATGCACCAGATGATGCAGATTATTCCGTCGCCATCAGGGCTACTATGCCGTGGGGGTGGGGGTGGCGTTCGGTGCTGCCGGGACGGTCTTGGCGGGTGATCAGGTCAAACACATGGTCGCCCACGGCGGCGCAAACGTCGGGTTCTAGCTCATGGAAAACGTCGCGGTTGAGGGCAAAGGCCAGGTTGGCTTCGTCGATGAGTTCCTGAATCAGCGCCTCATCCACGGGCAGGGCGTTGAGGGTTTCCCGGTAGCGAATTTTGAAGTCGCGCTTGGCTTCCACGGTGGGCAGCGCATCAAATTCGTGGAGTCCCGTGCCTTTGTCGGGGGGCAGGTTCAGGGCCGACCGCACGATATGCCGCAACCCCTGTCCACCGGAGAGATCGCCCATGTAGCGCACGTAGGCATGAGCCACCAGCAGGGCGGGGTTACTACGCGACACCTCGCGAATGCGGCTGACATAGTGGGCACCAGCGGGGGTCGCCTGGACGAGTTCGCGCCAGTTGTCGCCGTAGTAATAAGCTAGGTCTTCCTCCAGTTTGGCCGTCCGCAGCAGTTCGCCAAACACCAGCGGCCCCACTACAGGATGGTCGCCATGGCGGCCCATTTCTTCCTCAAGGGCACTGTAGAGAAAATACAGATCAGCGGTGAGCTTTTTGAAGGGTTCTAGCTCCACCACGCCCTTCAGAAAGCACTTCATAAAGGCGGTATTTTCCGACAGGGTATGGGAGGTTTGGCTGCCTTCCCGCAGCCGCTGAGCCAGATCGGTCATGGGTGTACCTCGCAGAAATTGGGTTTCGAGAAAAATCTTTTCATCACTATACAGCTATGAAGCGCAATATCCAGGTCAGTACGTTAAGTTTTGTATCTCACCGGGATGGCGCTGCGGGTATCCCTCCGATCCACAGCGTCATGGGGCGGATCAGTCTAGGCAGGGCATCGTTAGAAAACGTTACGCAGCTCTGCCTAAACGCCAGAATTCACCAGGAATCTGCGCAGCATCGAGCCTTCCGCAAGACCCAGGAAGCAGATTGGGCCGGGGGCAGCACAATTTTCTTGAACCGTGCCAGCAAAGGGGAGCCCGTCGTGCTATGTTTAATAACTATAAAGCGATGAAGCAATTCTTTGGGGTCAAAACGCCCTGTCGCTGATGTTTGCAATCTTCTCTCTCAACCCATCCCCTCCATGGAGGGGACTTTTTTAGGGCCACGTGCCCCTCAATTTCATTGCACTCTATCGATTCTGACATAGCCCTATGGTGACTGCTCTCCCTAAGCCCGCGCCGCAATCTGGTAGCCAGGTGAAAACGGCCATTGAAGAAAACCTGCTTTCTCCCCGGTTTTACATCACAGATTTTGATAAAGCCGCCGACCTCGACCTTTCCCTAGAAGCGGAAGGCATCCAGGCGATGATCGAGGAAATGCGGGCCGACTATAACCGCCACCACTTCATTCGCAATGATTCCTTTGACCAGGTGTGGGATCACATCGAAGGGGAAGAACGGAAGGCATTTATTGATTACCTAGAGCGCTCCTGTGTCTCGGAATTTTCGGGCTTTCTGCTGTTCAAAGAACTGTCCCGCCGCCTCAAGGATCGCAATGCCCCTCTGTCGGAAATCTTTCACCTAATGGCCCGCGACGAGGCGCGTCATGCGGGATTTCTGAACAAATGCATGCAGGATTTTGGCATTTCCCTAGACTTGGCCAAACTGACCAAAAACCGCACCTACACCTTCTTTCCGGTGGAGTGGATTATCTACGCCGTTTACCTCTCGGAAAAAATTGGCTATTGGCGCTATATTCTGATTTTCCGCCACCTAGAACAGCACCCGGAACACAAGTTCTATCCGCTGTTCAACTATTTTGAAAGCTGGTGCCAAGACGAGAACCGCCACGGCGATATTTTCAAGGCGTTGATTCGTTCCCAACCTCACATGTGGGACACCTGGCAAGGTCGGTTATGGAGTCGCTTTTTCCTGCTCTCCGTCTTTGCCACCCATAGTTTGACGGTGCATGAACGGGCCAAGTTCTACGAAATGCTGGGCCTCGATGCCACGGAATTTGACACCCAAGTGGTACGCAAAACCAACGAAACCGCCGCCCGTGCTTTTCCGGTATCGCTGAATGTGGATCATCCCCAGTTCTTCCCCCGGCTAGAACGTTCCGCCGCCCGCAACCTCAACATCAAACACATTACCGAAGGCAAAGGCCCCAACTGGCTCAAGTCCCTGCGGAAGTTGCCCCTAATCATGGGTATTGTGGGCGATCTGCTGCGGCTATACCTAATCGCGCCCGTAGACGCTGAAAATCTTCGCGGCACGGTTCGCTAAGAACGCAGGGCAAGATCCCAGAGGGCAAGATTCCAGGGTTCTTACGCCATTCCCGAGGGACGTTGGGCATTGCCTCGATAGAACCCTGGGATCTGTCCATCCCCCGTATCCAGTTTGGTTACGTAAGTTTGGTCACACAACCCGAAAGGGGTTGCCTCCACGACCTC
>JALQST010000001.1 GCA_023264315.1 Nodosilinea sp. BSH.14 | reverse complement strand
AGTTATCGCCCTCGTGGTGGTTCTGGGGGTGGCGCTGGTGGTGCCGGAGTATCGCCTGGGGGCAGCGACCACGGTGGGGGCGACATGGGGGCTGTTGTCCGGGCTCTCCTTTGCGCTGCTGCAATTGTTGAACCGAGGATATCGTCAGCGCTACGCCGCCCTGACCATTGCCTTTCAGCAGAATGGCTTTGCCTGCCTCAGCCTCTTGGTTTGGATCGCCCTCTATCCCCTGCCCGCCTTTATCATCGCCAGCACCGATTGGCTGTGGCTGCTGGTGTTGGGGGTGTTGTGCACGGCGGTGGCCCACACGCTCTTTATCGACAGCCTCTCGGTGCTGCGTACCCAGGTCGCCAGCGTGATTAGCGGCCTAGAGCCCGTTTATGGCACGGCCCTGGCGGCGCTGCTGCTGGGGGAAATTCCCACCCTGCGGACACTGGCAGGGGGCGGGCTGATTTTGGGCACCACGATGCTGGCCAGTTGGCAGGGCCGTCGGGAAACGCCGGAGCCCGGGGCTATCTCGAAGTGAATGTGACTTGTTAGGATAAGTAACAACACCCTACCCCTAGGAAATCAACTCCTAATTAACCTATGTCCGCTACCCTTCACGTTGAGAAAACCAAAGTTAAACAGCCCCCCCTCGATATTCACACCCTGGGCGACCGGGTACTGCGCCAGCCCGCCAAACGGGTGGCCAAGGTGGATGATGAGCTGCGCCTGCTGGTGAAGGAGATGCTGCAAACCATGTATAGTGCCGATGGCATTGGTTTAGCGGCTCCCCAGGTGGCGGTGAATAAGCAGCTCATTGTCGTGGATGTGGATCCTGAAAATGCCGCTGCGCCGCCCCTGGTGCTGGTCAATCCCAAAATTGTGCGCGTCTCCAAGGAACAGGCCGTGGGGCAGGAGGGCTGTCTCAGCATCCCCGGCGTGTTTCTGGACGTGGTGCGCCCCGCCGCCATTGAGGTGACCTTTAAGGACGAAAACGGTCGGCCCCAGAAAATTCAGGCCGCTGACCTGCTGGCCCGCTGCATCCTCCACGAAATGGATCACCTGACCGGGGTGCTGTTTGTGGATCGGGTGGACAACACCCTGGCCCTGAACCAAGAACTGAAGAAAAACGGGTTCTTTGCCAAGGACGTGCAGCCCGTCAAAGCCTAGCCGTCTTCGCGTAATTGCCTTGGCAGGTGGGCCTTGCCCATCCGCTGGGGAGTGTCTAATTGTCTTTTGTGAGGAGTGAGGTTGTGACCCCAAAAAGTGGTTTGTTTTTAGCGGGTTCCTGCGTTGCCGCCATCGCCGCCGTGGGCTCCGTGTTCGAGCTGTCCTCCGGCAGTCCCGACTGGGGCCAAGGCCCCACGACGGTGATTCTGGGCCTCTGTGTGCCCCTGGTGGGGGTGCTGTTCTATGCCGCTGTCAAGGATGCCAAGGCGAATCAACCCTAGCCATCGAGCCTGGGAACGGTCTGGGTGGCTAGCCGCACAGCCCGTTCCCAACTCGACTACGCCCTACTTGTGGCGGATGTGATCGTAAAGCGCCACATAGTCCTGACCGGGCTGATTCCAGGAAAAGTCGTACTGCATTCCCTGCTGGGCGATTTGCTGGAAGAGTTTGGGCTCTTTTTCCCAAATGTCAAAGGCCCGATCCATCGCGGATTCTAGAGCCACAGTGTCGCTTTGGAAGAAGACAAAGCCGTTGCGCTCCTCCGGTTCGTGGTAGCCGTCGTAGTCCCAATCAAACACGGTGTTCACCAAGCCGCCCACGCCGCGCACGATGGGCACCGTGCCGTACTTGAGGCCGATCATCTGGGTGAGGCCGCAGGGTTCAAAATTGCTGGGCACCACAATCATGTCCGATCCGGCGTAGATCAAGTGGGCCAGTTCTTCGTTGAAGCCAAGCTCCAAATGTACGTCGGGGTTGTCGTTCAGGTGCAGCTTTTCGTGCCAGAACCAGTCGTTAATGCCCTTTTCGGTGGCGGAACCCAGCAGCACAAACTGCCCGCCTCGGCTGAGGGTGTAGTAAATGGCGTGGTGGACGAGGTGAACGCCCTTTTGGTCATCCAAACGGCCAATGAAAGCGACGATGGGCTTATCGCCGTGGGCCAGCATCAGCCGTTCCCGTAGCCCCTTGGTGTTCAGTACCTTGTCTTCAAAGGTGGAAATGCCGTAGTGATGGGGAATATAGCGATCCACCTCCGGGTTCCAGACCTCGTAGTCTAGGCCGTTGAGGATGCCGGAGAATTTGTACTGGTGGGTGTGGAGGGTGTGCCCTAGGCCAAAGCCCTGGTCGGTGTGCTGGGCTTCCCAGGCGTGGTAGGGCGACACGGTGTTGACATGGTTGGCATAGGTGATGCCCCCCTGCATGAAGTTGATGGCAAAGGGGTTGAAGTTGTCGCGCAGTTGACCAAACTGGAAGTAGTATTCGGGCCGATTGAGTCCGGTGGCTTCGAGGATATCCACCCCGGCGATGCCCTGGTGCTTGAAGTTGTGGATGGTGTAGAGCACCCGCTGGAACTCCATGCCGTTGTATTTATAAATCTCGAACAGCATCACCGGGATCAGCCCGGTTTGCCAGTCATGGCAGTGGATCACATCCGGGCGCTTGTTGCTGCGGAGGAGAAATTCCATCGCCGCCTTGCTAAAGAAGGCAAACCGCATCGGGTCATCGTCGCAGCCGTAGTAGCAGCCCCGGTTGAAGAACATTTCCCAGGACTTGGGCTCGATGAAGAAACACAGCCGCCCATGCACCCAGCCGCAATACACATCGCAGAGAATATCCGTCCCATACCAGGGCACAACCAGGTCGCAGTAGGCTTCGTGCAGACCCCAAATGTGGTCGTAGCGCATACAGTCGTACTTCGGCAGAATGATTTCGACGCAGTGGCCCCGCGTTTCTAGCTCGCGGCTGAGGCCATAAACCACATCGCCCAGACCTCCGGCTTTGATGACCGGAGCGCATTCTGAAGCAATCTGCACGATGTACATGGGCGACTCCCCGTTTAAAAAAGTTCACTTTTTTGATGCCCCTATTCAATCAGGATGTTGAGGCATAGGCAAGGGGATAGGGCGTTCGACCCAGTACTTCAACGGTTGTCCCTGTAACGAGGCATCGACACCTGTGAGGTTCGTCAGCCTAGCGCTTTACCCCCAAAGCGGCCCCCAATGGCCCACCATGAAACGGGTTTCTGCCCCTCCTACCCGCCCCACCCCACAGCACCCTCACCTAGGCCGCACCGGAGAATGCCCCCGTCTGGTGAAACCGAAACCCCGATTCGCGTAACTCAGGCGGTGCCCCTTGCCAGTCCTGAAACTGCTCCTGAAGAAGAGTAGTGATGGTGGCGCAAGCAATGGCTAGATAGGGTTTCCACAAGTGCGATGATGATCAATTCCTTAAGCTGCGAGTCTTGCCCTGCCGAGTTGATCGATAATGTCTAGACTGAGGTGATGACAAGTCTGACTTCTAAGCCTATGCCTATTTATACCTTTAAGGATAAGCAAATCATCGAGATCAAGAGTACGCAGTTTGGAACAGAAGGCATTCAAGAACGAACTGATCTTCAAGCTGCCTTGAGAGATAAGATCACGGTAATTTCTCCAGACACCCTAGTAATTGCTGAGGAGTTTTCAGAGTGGACTGAAGGGGCTAGGAGAATTGATTTACTTGGCATTGACAAGCAAGCAAATTTAGTGGTCATCGAGCTGAAGAGAGATGAAACGGGCGCTCATATGGAATTGCAAGCGCTACGCTATGCTGCGATGGTTTCTACGCTGACTTTCAAGCGAGCTGTCGAAATTCATCAGCAATATTTAGATAAGCGATGTATTGATAAAAATGCTGAAGAGGAAATTCTTAATTTCTTGGGTTGGAGTGACTCATTAGAAGAGCAATTTCCCAAAGATGTCAGGATTATCCTCGCCTCCGCAAATTTCTCTAAAGAACTAACCACATCTGTGATGTGGCTTAATAAGCGTGACTTGGATATTCGCTGCGTTCGCCTACAGCCCTATAGACTTGGCGAAGAACTACTACTTGATATTGAACAGATAATTCCCTTGCCGGAAGCTGAAGAGTATCAGGTAAAAGTTCGAGAACAAGTGTCAGCTCAACGAGCCGTTGCTAATTCTAGCAAGGACAAGACACAATATCAATTCTTGGGAAAGACTTACAATAAACGCCAGCTTGTACTAGCTATTGTTACTCACTATCTTCAGACACATCCAGATACAACTTTTGAAGAGCTACGACAAATATTTCCCGATACTATTCATGGCAGCTATGGCGTTGTAGCCTTGCTAGAGAAAGCTGAAGCCAAAGGAGGATCAAAACGCTATTTCCTAAACGAAGAACAATTACTTGAAACTGGAGAAGGAAAAGTGATTGCTGTTTGCAACCAATGGGGAATTGGCAACATTCGTCCGATCCTCGAAATTGCCAAAAGCCAGGGATGTCAAATAGATGAGTTATAATTTGCCATATTTTGCATTGATTCAGAACGTAGATATAGCAGTTCTCTAATAAATGAGGTATACCTAAGCAAATCCAGTCCTGTGAACAAGAGGCTTAAGCCCCTTGTCTATACCGCATTCCACTGAAACCCGCTATGATTCCAGCCTGCAAACCTATCTATACGGAAAAAAGACGTATTCAGACGATGAAAAGACCCGTAGCTATAGACCTTTTCTCCGGATGTGGCGGAATGTCTCTCGGCTTAGAAGCAGCGGGCTTTGATATTGCTGCGGCTGTGGAGTTTGATGCCATTCATGCCCTAGTCCATCATTTTAACTTTCCTTATAGTGCGACGATTTGCAAAGATATTTCTCAACTCACTTCACAAGAACTTCTCAACGCCATAGAACACAACGAATTTTCCTGTGAAATAGATCTGATTGCAGGTGGACCGCCCTGCCAAGGTTTTTCTTCCATCGGCAAGCGACAACTTGGAGATCCTAGAAATGTATTGGTATTCGAGTATGTTCGGATGATCAAGGAAATAAAGCCAAAATATTTTATCTTTGAAAATGTTCCTGGCATGGCATCAGGGAGACATAGACGATTCTTAGACGAATTGATTTCTGAGCTTGAAAGTGTTGGATATGTTATTGATAAACCCATATCTGTTCTGGATGCCTCTCTGTATGGAGCACCGCAAACAAGGAAAAGACTAATTCTTTTAGGCTCGCGGCTAGATGTTAATAAGGCCAGGTATCCTTTACCCACTCATGCAGATATTGATTCAGCAGGGCTATTGTGCAATATAGGCTTATTGCCGCTGTCAACCTGCGGAGAAGCTATCCATGATTTAGCAAAACATAGTGCCTTTACTAAAGGTGATAATGGCATAGATACATCGAAATTAGACTATTCAGGATTAAGGCATAATTTTTCGATCCAGCCAAACGCTGAATATTCACTGTGTCATAGGAGATTAGTCTCAAACAAGGTTTATGGCCACATTGGTTCTAAGCATACCCAAACATCGATTGAGAAATTTAGGGCAACTAATCCAGGCAGCGTAGAAAGAACAAGTAGATTCTTTAAACTAGCAATTAATGGCCAATGTAATACCTTAAGGGCTGGAACAGCTAGCGACAAAGGCGCATACACTGCACCCAGACCAATACACTACTCCGAACCTCGGTGTATTACTGTACGAGAAGCCGCACGATTACATACCTTTCCTGACTGGTTTCGTTTCCATAACACGATTTGGCACGGATTTAGAGAAATTGGAAATTCAGTCATTCCATTTCTGTCTAAATCTTTAGGGAGGCAAGTTATCAAGGCTATGGATTTAGATGAGATAGACTTTGAAGCCTACACATTAAATCAGCAGGATGAAGAGTTATTGCGCTTCAATATGGGTCAATCATCAAAATACTGGAATATTCCAGATGATGTAATTCCCAAGAGAAAACGACTGGCGAGAGTGTAGCATGAGCAAGTACGACCATATTATCGAAAGAGTTTTTATCAAGAACTATGTTGATGGCAACATCAAGGTTCCCTTTGATCGTGATGAATTGGCACAGGCGTGTGATGATCTGGGTATTTCACGCATTAAAAACCTTGGCGACATTCCATACTCATACAGATTTCGCAGAGAATTGCCTGAGTCAATCAAAATGACATGTGAGTCTGGCTATGAATGGATCATAGTAGGAACAGGAATTAGTACCTATGAGTTTAGGTTGGCATCACCTGGTAAAATTGCACCCACCACTAACCGACAAAAAATAAAAATTCCAGACGCCACACCTGAAATCGTTAGGAGGTATGCTCCGGGGACGGATGAACAAGCACTCCTTACAAAAGTCCGCTATAACCGACTTATTGATATTTTTACTGGATTAACTTGTTACTCTATTCAGAACCACCTTAGAACAACCATCAAAAATATTGGCCAAATTGAAATTGATGAAGTGTATCTCGGTGTCAACAAAAGAGGCTCACACTTTGTTATACCTTGTCAGGCCAAATCTCCAGGAGATAGATTTGGTATAGTGCAAGTCATGCAAGACGTAGAGTTTTGCAAGCATCGCTATCCGAATGCAATTTGCAAACCCATTGCATTACAATTTCTATCTGAACATGAGGTAGCTATTTTAGCGCTAGAAGTTGAAGAAAGTGATGATATTTTTCATCTATCAGTCGTTGATGAGCGCCATTACAGGTTAGTTGGCAGAAACGACATAACTGACGAGGAAATCAGGTTGATGTCTCAATCTGAAGAATAACTTAGACAAGTATCAATGATACCTAGAAATTCATGTGACCTATCTGGTTTTCTTCCATCTATTCATCACCGCTCAATTATCGAACAGCTAAAACTGACTTGGATTCTGGTTGAAAGCAACGACTAAAACCATAGTGGATTAAATATGAAAGCACTAAAAGTCATGGGAGCGATTGATGAGCAAGGACAGCTTACCTTAGATCAATCTCTCGTTCTCGACAAAAATAGTCGTGTAGAGGTTATTGTCTTAATTCCAGAGACAACCGATGATGACGAACCTTCGCAAGCAGACCTATTGGAAGACTTCAAGCAAGCTTGGCACGAAGCCATGATAGGCCAAACCATTTCTGTCTCACAACTATGGGAAGGTCTAGAAAATGACTGACCAGCCCAGAATTTAAGTTGAAGCCTCACCCACCTTTAACCGAAGCCTTCGCAAACTCGCCAAGAAATATCGCAGCATTGACCTTTAACATAATTCAGTCGCAGCCTGCACGATGTCCATGGGCGGCTCTCCGTGTCCGTGTAGGATCACCCAAGTAGGCGCGTATCACCCCACGGAGACATCCCCATGGTTCAAGGACTCTTTTCTACCGCAGAAACCATCGACCTAGCCCCCCTGATTGACCATACGCTGCTGGTGCCCACCGCCACCCCCGACCAAATCGCCCAGTGGTGCGACGAGGCCGACCGCTTTGGGTTTGCGGCTGTCTGCATTGCTCCGGCCTACGTGCGGCAGGCGAGGGAACGGCTGCACCAGCGCCCGGTGCAGATTTGTACGGTGATTGGCTTTCCCACGGGGGCGACCACGGCGGCCACCAAGCTTTATGAAGCCCAGGAAGCCGTGGAAAACGGCGCGACGGAGTTGGATGTGGTGATTAACCTCGGCTGGTTGAAATCCGGGCAACACGACGCCATCCACAAAGAAATCGCCACCATCTGCGAAGAAACCGGGCAACCGGTGAAGGCCATCCTGGAAACGGCGGTACTGACCCCATCGGAAATTTCCCTAGCCGCCGAAATCTGCATGGATGCGGGGGTAGCTTTCCTCAAAACTAGCACCGGATGGCAGGGGGGAGCCACGGTGGCGGCTGTGCGTCAGTTGGCAGAAATGGCCCAGGGCCGCGTCGGGGTCAAAGCCTCCGGGGGCATCCGCACCGCCGAGCAAGCCCTCGCCCTCGTCCAAGCCGGAGCCACCCGCATCGGTACGTCCTGGGGGCTGGATTTGGTTAAACAGCAGCAGGATGGCCCAGCCTCAGCCGCATCAGAGCCTTGATCCACGGACTTCGTTCACAACCACACAGGCCCCACTGCGGCGGGCATCGCCAATGCCGGAGAACGTCCCGTCTTCAGAACGACCTACGGCATGGACGCCGCCAAAGAACATATTGGGCGATTGCCACCAGGTACAGTCGTCTTCGACCCCAATCCCCTGCTGGGTCAGGATCTCGCGGTCATAGCCCGGTTCTAGGTGAAACGATCCCCGCTCCCAGTGGATGCGGGGGGCAGTCACAGCGGCCTCGATGTCCATGCCAAAATCCAGCACGTTGGACACCACCTGCAAAATGGCGGTGCGAATCCGGTTTGACCCGCCCGAGCCCAGCACCAGCCGAGGCTTACCCTGTTCTAGAACCATGGTGGGGGCCATCATCGACGAAATGCGCTGGTTGGGCTGCCACTGGTGGAAACCATTGGGGTTGAGGTCTTCTTCCCCTAGCATGTTGTTCAGCATCACCCCAGTGCCGGGGATCACGTAGGCCGAACCTTCGCCGTTGGAAGTGGTCATGCTGACGGCGTTGCCCTCACCATCGATGACGCTGATGTGGGTGGTGCTGCCCCACTTGTTGCAGGCGGTGGATCCTAGGGCATCCATCAACTGCTGGCGATAGGGCGCGAGGTGCTGGGATCCGAGAAATTCCTCTAAAACGTCTGCCCGATACAAATGGGCATCGTAGCCGTCCTGGCGGGCCAGGTTGGTGAGGCGCATCACTTCGCGCAGGATGCCCACATGGCGGGGGCTGCCGTGGTCGCTGAGGTCGGCGGTGGCCAAGAGTTCCAGCGCAAAGGCAATGAGTGCGCCGCCAGAACTGGGGGGTGGGTTGGTGATCAGCAGGGCATCGCGGTAGGGGATCGCCAAGGGCTGACGCTCAATCACCTGATACTGCTGCAAATCCTCCATTCTCAGGTAGCCGCCCTGACTGGTGCTGGCCTGGATAATCTGATCTGCCAGAGAGCCTTGGTACATCAGGGCGGCTCCGTCCTGGGCGATTTGATCCAAAAACGCCGCGAAATCGGGCAGGCTAAACCGATCCCCCTCCTTCAGCAGCGTCCCCTGGGGGGCATAGAGGGCACGGGCGGCGGGGGTGGCCGTGAGGATGCTGGCCAAAAGCTGGTAACAGTAGGCTTGGAATCCGTTAACGGTGATTCCCTGGGTGGCCCAGTGCTGGGCGGGGGCCATCACGGTTTTGAGGGGTAAGCGCCCCAGTTGTTCATGTACGGTCAACAATCCGGCCAAGGTTCCCGGCACCGCCACGGATCCTAGGCCAATGTGAAATTCCTGCACCGTGTCGCCAAAGTTGGCCTGGATAGGGAAAAACTGAAGTTGATCGGCGGGAACTTTGCACCGGGGCGTTTGGCAAAAGAAGTCGAACAGGCGGTTTTCACCCTCGGCGGTGTGGGCCAGCAAAAAGCCTCCCCCCGCCAGGGACGTCAAAATTGACTCGGTAATGCAGGCCGTGAACGCCGCCGCCACCGCCGCATCAAAGGCATTACCCCCTTGGCGCAGCATCGCCGCCCCAGATTCAGCCGTCAGCGGATGCCCCGCCGAAATTACCCCGCGACCCGATTGAACTGAAGCAGCGGCCATGGCAAATAGTGGAAGATAGAGAATGTGCCCATCAAACGAATTTTTGGCGTCGATGTCAATTTTCCCTAGAGGCATTTCCCTAGGGGCACCGTTGCCACGTTCGGCGCAGCACCGACGATGATCACACAGGGGGACGACGGGCTCAGGTGTGGATGATTTACGTGACGTTCTCCCGACGCTGACCTTCGGTACAGCGCGGGCTTCACTGGATCGCTCCAGCGACTATCTCCTTCATTCGGTCTTGCCTAGGCAGATCACCGTGATCCCCACTGCCAGCCTGACGGCCTGGGTCAGGATCCTCTACCTGGGTATCTTCGGATCCGCCGTAGGATTTAGCTGGTACTACGACGGTCTGCGCCAGCTTGGCCCAGCGAGGGCCGGGGTGTTCATCAACCTGGTGCCCGTGTTTGCGATTCTGTTGGCCGCGCTGATGCTCAACGAAATTCCCTCACCCGCGCTGCTGTTGGGGGGGCTCCTGGTCATCTTAGGGGGAATTCTCACCAATCGTTAAGTGAGCCAGAACAGCCAAACTGATACCCATAAACTAATCCCCACAAACTGATTCCCACAAAAAAGGACAGTCCTAAGACCGTCCTCTGCGGAGATTGCATCATGGTTGAACCAGACAAACGTGTCAATTCGGAGTGATTTATTCGGAGATACTAAATCCAGATCGTCTAAAGTCAAGCGTCTAAATCCAGATGGTGATGTCGGGATCACCCTGCCCTAGGCGAGGGTTTCGGGGCAGTAGCCTAGACCCATCACAAACTGACGGCGGAAGGCTTCAATTTCGTCGCGGTCGGGCCGACCGTGGGACACGATGGCTACCTGGTAGCGGCGCATCACATCCACCGGAGACTGGCCCGTTTCCAGACCCCACAGGGCCATGCGAACCCGGATGCCGGGATCGTAGGCGATCCCCAGTTCGTTCATGTAGGCCCGGAAATCTTCGGAGTCGTCAGCGCGGATGCTGTCGTTCATTTTGACGCGGATCACCCAGCCGTCGATCTGATGGATCACCGTCATAAATTCGAGGGGTAGCCTGGGAGTGCCCAGCAAATGCTCGACCACTCGGAGAGTCAGGCTAGCGTTCGCGAGATAGTAGGTGTATTCCATCGGATGACCTTTGACCAGGTGCTACAGTTTCTATTGTTGCGCCCGACCCTGCTTTTCGTTAGGGGCATTCCCCCCGTCGTCACCTGGGTGTATCCACCCAACCTTTCTGACCCCATGCCCGACCAAGATTCCCTGGACTATTCCCTCGCCGCCTATCAATACCACCTGCCGCCGGAGCACATCGCCCAAACCCCCGCAACCCCCAGGGATACATCGCGGCTGTTGGTGGTGGATACGCATATCAGTCACCGCCATCAGCATTTCTATGATCTACCCAACCTGCTACAGCCAGGGGATCTGCTGGTGGTGAACAATACCCAGGTGATTCCCGCTCGGCTGCTAGGGTACAAACCAGAGGGGGCCAAGGTCGAGGTCTTTTTGCTGGAGGAAAAAGGCCATCACCAATGGCTAGCTCTGGTAAAACCCGGTCGCCGTCTGAAGCCGGGGGCGATCATTCACTTTGGCGAGAACCCAGAAAAGCCCGACCTCATCGCCCACGTCCTAGAAACCGATGCCGACACCAACGGACGCCTGCTGCGGTTCGAGTTGGGCGAAAATCCAATCCGAGGGGAATCCCTCTATGCCCTGTTCGAGCGGCTGGGTCATGTCCCCCTCCCCCCCTACATCACCGACACCACCGCGTCCCCCGACCAGTACCAAACCATTTACGCCGAAGCTCCCGGAGCCGTAGCCGCTCCCACCGCAGGGCTACACTTTACTCCCCAGGTGTTTGAGGGGCTAGACCAGCGGGGGGTCGCCCGCGCCCAGTTGACCCTCCATGTGGGGGTGGGCACCTTTCGGCCCGTGGAAGCCGAGAACATTTTGGAGCACAAAATGCACGGCGAATGGATCGACCTACCCGCCGACACCGTAGAGAAAATTCTGGCCACCAAAGCCAACGGCGGCCGGGTGATTGCCGTCGGCACCACCGTCGTTCGTGCCCTGGAAGGATCCGCCCAAGGGGGATCGCTGGAGCCCCTCCAAGGCAAAACCAACCTCTATATCTATCCCGGCTACCGGTTCCAGGTGATCGACGGCCTGATTACCAACTTCCACCTACCCGGATCCAGCCTGATGATGCTGGTCAGCGCATTGATCGGTCGGGAACGGCTGCTCAGCCTCTACGACACCGCCATTCAGGACGCCTATCGGTTCTACTCCTTTGGGGATGCCATGCTGATTCTGCCCGAGGCTCGTATCGCTCTCTGAATAGAGACCTAAATCAACGCCTAAGATCCTGACCCGAATCCAGGCCCAAATCTATCCAGTGGCTGAATTCAAAGGCGGAGATCAGCCCATTTTCAAGGGAATTTTTTCGCTGCCAGAAAAAATCTAAAAAACTCCTAAAAACTTCCCTGGGGGGCCGTTAATTGGGAACCGAAACCGCTATCTTAGTAGTGTGCTGGCTAGGCCCAGCCAGATCAGCGATGGGTAGCCGACTCTAGACCAAGCCCGTTTTTTGGTTTTGTATAGATCGTCTGCGATGAGCGTCTGGCTCCTAGGGGCTAATTGCAGCCGCGATATCAGTCGTTCCAGACGCTACAAACGTACTATTCATAGGCCATAGTCCGGTTCCACGCCCTTAGTTGTGGGGTCTTGGCTTGCCTGGGATACAGTTTTGCCTTGGGGTAATCTCCTCACCCCAGGTGCTGGGCTGAAAAACACCGATCACGGGGTGTTTTCGCCTTGATGAATCACAAACTTTCTAAGTCACTACAATCGATGACTATTTTTCAGCCTGCAAATCGATTCTTTGCCCTCGCCTTAATAACCGCAGCTACGGTGGGCGCGGCCGGAACACTTCTGCGATCTGCCCCCCTGCCCTGGATGCCCTCAGCGGTGGCTCAGGCCCAAGTCCCTGATCCCCGGGAGATGGCAGGCAGCCTACCTGTGGTGGTGTGCTTGGATTTGCCCGGTTGGCAGCGCCCCTCCCCACAAACCCAACACAAACACCTGCAAACCATGCCCCAGTATGGCTCAGCGTTGCAGTCTGAACCGCTGCTGAGTGCGGCAAAGAACTGGTGGAACCACGAAATCTTTGCCTTCACCACCTACGGTCTCAGTGCCCGTACGGATCCTCTATATCTCTCGGGTTTGTGGACCGTGGTGGATCAGACCTGGGATTGCTATGAGGATAACCAGCCTGAACACATTAATCAGGGCAGCCTTGCCGAAGTGTGGCTGATGAACCATCGCTTGTTAGCGGTGCAGTGGCAGCAGGATCACTACGTGATGACCGTGGAACCTGCCGAATCGGGGCTGCAACTGGTGCAGTTTCCGCGCCAAGAGCAAAGTCCCTCTCTTCCCCTCACCCTAATGACCGTCGCTGGCGAAACCCTCGCGGTCATGTCGGGTGACTGGTAATCCCCGCCATCCTCTGATTTTCCGGTCTCCCAACCCTACACAGCTTGAATCTGAAGTCCCTTCATTCCGAAGTCAGGGGGTACGTTAATCCCGTTCATACACCAACACCTTAAATCGAACCCCAGGACGAGCCAACGGCGGGGCCGTGGGGATCGTAGGGGGAAGGCACCTGATAAGGTAGAAGCAGTCGCCCCTATCCCGTGGTGAGGGGTTGGTATCTGGCTGACGCTGCCCCCTGGCACGGCTGACTCCCCTGTGATCCTTACGTCCTGGTCGCCCTATGACTACTCCATCTCGCGATGTTCAAATTTATTCCATTGCGGCGGGTACCACGGTGCTGCGCTGCCGCAGTTGGAACCGCCTGCGCTTCGAGATTGAGTACGCCCTGGAGCGAGGCACCACAGCCAATAGCTATCTCATTCAGGGGGATCGCACGGCACTGATTGACCCACCGGGGGAATCCTTCAATCAAATGTTCCTCACGTCCCTGGAGCAGCACATTAATCTGTACCAGGTGAACTTTATTGTGCTGGGCCACGTCAACCCCAACCGGGCCGAAACCCTGAAGATGCTGCTTCAGCGGTTGCCGGAGGTGACGATTGTTTGCTCGAATCCCGCCGCCCTGGCGCTGAAGGATTTGCTGTCCGAAGCCTCGCCCCGGGTACGGGTGATCCGCAGCAGTGAGGATCAGTTGGACTTGGGCCAAGGCCACTGCCTTCAGTTTGTGCCCATCCCCACCCCCCGCTATCCCGGCGGCATGGCCACCTTCGATCCCTACGCCAACATTCTCTATACCGACAAATTCTTTGGGGCGCACCGCTGCGGCGACAACGTCTTCGACCTCGGATGGAACGACCTGTTAGAGGATCGGCGCTACTACTTTGACTGCCTCTTTGCCTCCAGTGTGCGCCAGGTGACGGCAGCCCTAGAGCGCATGGAGACCTTTCCCTTCGGCGTCATGGCCCCCGGCCACGGCCCGGTGGTGCAGTATAGTGCCAAGGAACTGTTCCACAGCTACCGCCAATGGAGTCAGGCCCAGACCTCCCAGGATCTCTCGGTGGCGCTGATCTATGCCTCCGCCTACGGCAATACCGCCACCCTAGCCCAGGCTCTGGCGCGGGGGATCACCAAATCTGGCGTGGCGGTGGAAGCCATCAACGCCGAGCAGACCGATCCCGCCGATATTAAAGCCGCCGTGGAAAAATCAGCGGGCTTTTTGATGGGATCGCCCACCCTAGGGGGGCACATGCCGACGCCCATGCAAACAGCCTTGGGGATTGTCCTCGCTTCGGCCTCCAAAACCCAACTGGCCGGGGTCTTCGGATCCTTTGGCTGGAGTGGCGAGGCCATCGACATGCTGGAGGGCAAACTCAAGGACGGTGGCTATTCCCTCGGCTTTGAGTCGATTCGGGTGAAGTTTAAGCCCACTGATGTCACCCTTAAATTCTGCGAAGAGGTGGGCACCGACTTTGCCCAGGCGCTGAAAAAAGCTAAGCGGGCCAAGCAGCCCCGTACTCCGGCCTCCTCCGTGGAGCAAGCGGTGGGGCGACTGGTGGGTTCCCTCTCCATCGTCACCGCTCGCCAGGGGGAGGTCTCCAGCGCCATGCTGGCCTCCTGGGTATCCCAAGCCTCCTTCACGCCCCCCGGATTCACGGTGGCGGTAGCCAAAGATCGAGCCATTGAAACCCTGATGTATCCCGGCAATTCCTTCGTCCTGAACATCCTGGCCGAGGGCAAGCACTTGGGGCCGATGAAGCATTTTCTCAAACCCTTTGCCCCTGGGGAAGACCGCTTTGCCGGGATCAATACCGACACCGCCGAAAACGGTGCCCCGATTTTGCAGGACGCCATCGCCTACTTGGAATGCACCGTGGCGGAACGGATGGAATGCGGCGACCACTGGCTGGTCTATGCCACCGTCCAAGCCGGACGGGTGTTGGATGGCGAAGCCAAAACCGCCGTCCACTATCGTCAAACCGGCACCCATTACTAAACCATGCCAAAACACACACCATGATCCCAGTCTCTGTGGAGGGAACGGCCCAGTCATCACTGTGGACGGATCACCTGATCGCCTACTATCGCCAACTTGCCCATGTCACCCTCACGGTGATTGACGTGGAAACCACTGGCCCCAAACCGCCCACCTCGCGGGTGATTGAAATTGGCCTTCTTCAAGGTTCTCTCACCGAGGGCATGACCTATGAAGAGAGTTTTTTGGTCAATCCCCAGGTGCGGGTTCCGGCCCAAATTACCCGGCTAACGGGCATCACTACGGCCATGATAGAAACAGGTCTACTTCCCCACGATCTTTGGCCAGAACTGATCTCACCCCTCAGCCAGGGGGTGTTGACCGGGCATAACCTGGCCTTCGACTACGGCTTCCTCCAGTCGGAATATCGCCGCCTAAATCAGGGCTTTAGCCGCCCCGAGGCCCAGCGATTTTGCACGGTGATTCTCTCCCGGCTGCTGTTGGCGGACTTGCCCTCTCGCAGCCTGCCCCGGTTAGTGCAGCATTTTGACTTTAACGTCGGCCAATCCCACCGTGCCTTGGCCGATGCCAAAGCCTGCTGGCTGCTGGCCCAACACCTGTTAACCCAGCTTCAGGACATGTCGGAGCGGCAGTTGCGTGACCTCCTAGAACGACAGTGGATTCCCCTCAGCGAGGCCGCCAAGGGCTTTGGCCATTCCCCCTGCGACCTTCAGCACCACCTAGAACGGCGCGGCTGCGAATACCGCTACTCCCGCCGCAGTGACCGCTACCTCTACCGTCGCGGCGATTTGGAATCCCTCTACCAAGAAGTCTATGCTTCCTAGCTTTAAGGGATCATTGGTTAGTGAATGATGAAATTTTGGGTGGCTAAGTCGTAGCGAATCCGACTTTCTGCCATTAGAATAGTTAGAATCGATACATTTATTTAGATACCCTAAGCTAGGGTGACGGAGGTTTCTGGCCTCAGCCGTTACCGTGCTGTATCGACGTTACTTCTACCGCCGTAGCTGCTACGGTCTTCATTCTCTACCTTGTGGGAGTTACCATGAGCCAATCGTCTAGCCCCGACCGCATTCTGATCTTCGATACCACCCTGCGGGATGGCGAACAGTCCCCTGGGGCAACGCTAAACGTGGAGGAGAAGCTGATCATTGCGCGGCAACTCGCTCGCCTAGGGGTAGACATCATCGAGGCCGGGTTCCCCTTTGCCAGCCCTGGGGATTTTGAGGCGGTGCAGAAAATTGCCCGTGAAGTGGGCACCGCCGATGGGCCAGTGATCTGCGGCCTCGCCCGTGCAACCAAGGCGGACATTGAACGCGCCGGGGAAGCCATCAAGCCCGCTGCCAAGGGTCGGATTCATACGTTTATCGCCACCTCGGATATCCACATGCAGTACAAGCTGCGGAAGAGCCGGGATGAGGTGCTGGCCATTGCGCCGGAGATGGTGGCCTATGCCAAAACCTTCACCGACGATGTGGAATTTTCCCCGGAGGATGCCGGACGATCTGACCCGGAATTTCTCTACCCAATGCTGGAGGCGGTGATTGCCGCTGGAGCTACCACGGTTAATATCCCCGATACCGTGGGCTACCTCACCCCGACGGAATTTGGCAACCTAATTCGCGGCATCAAGGAAAACGTGCCCAACATCGACCAGGCGGTGATTTCCGTCCACGGCCACAACGACCTCGGTTTGGCGGTGGCCAACTTCCTGGAAGCGGTCAAAAACGGGGCGCGTCAGCTCGAATGCACCATCAACGGCATTGGCGAACGGGCCGGAAACGCCGCCCTAGAAGAACTGGTGATGGCCATGCATGTGCGCCGTTCCTACTACAATCCCTTCCTCAGTCGTCCTGCCGAGTCGGAGGAACCTCTGACCAACATCGACACCCGCCAGATTTACAAAACCTCGCGCCTGGTGTCGAACCTGACCGGGATGTTTGTGCAGCCCAACAAGGCCATTGTCGGGGCAAACGCCTTCGCCCACGAGTCTGGCATTCACCAGGATGGCGTACTGAAGAACAAGCTCACCTACGAGATCATGGACGCCACCTCCATCGGCCTCACCGACAACCAGATCGTGCTGGGCAAGCATTCGGGCCGCAACGCCTTCCGCACCCGCCTGCAAGAACTGGGCTACGAGTTGGATGACCAGTCCATCAACCGGGCCTTTTTGCGGTTCAAGGAACTGGCGGACAAGAAAAAAGAGATCACTGACTGGGATCTTCAGTCCATCGTCAACGACGAAACCCAGCAGGCTCCCGAACATTTCCATTTAGAACTGGTGCAGGTGTCCTGCGGCGACAGCGCCAAGCCCACCGCCACCGTCACCATTCGCACCCCCAATGGTCAGGAGCTGATGGATGCCGCCATTGGCACTGGCCCCGTGGATGCGGTGTATAAGGCGATCAACCGAGTGGTGGGCATTGAGAATCAACTGATTGAATTCTCGGTGCAGTCGGTCACGGCGGGGATCGACGCCCTCGGTGAAGTCACCATCCGCATTCGCCACGGGGAGCGGGTGTTCTCTGGCCACGCCGCCAACACCGACATTGTGGTGGCCTCTGCCCACGCCTACCTGCACGCCCTCAATCGGCTCTATTCCGCCCTGCAAGGGGAACAGGCCCTCCATCCCCAACGGGACGCAGAACCGGTCACGGTAGCCTAGGGGCTCCCTGTGGCCTAGTGTCCCGAAGCCCCATCCCAGGGGAATATCCCATTACGCCCTGCCATGCCCGTCGATACCTGGTTTCCCCTGGCGATTTATTACGAGGATCTTCCCGATGCGTCCCACCATCGGGAAGGATTGATCGAAGCTGTCCTAGCTTTGGAGAAGGCGGGCTATGAGCCGCGCAATTTTCCCGAAATGGCCTGGACAGGGGACTTGCACGGGGTCGAGCAAATTCATCGGGATCCGCGCTTTGCCTGGATTGTCGCTCAGGTGGAAACCCATACGCAGCAGTACCTCGACGCCCTGGGGCTGGATCTGAGCCAGGTGGATCTGTACATTCAGCGGGCTTGGCCCGTGGTGTCGCGCCATCAGCAGGAGGTGGGATCCCACTGCCACAACACCGCCAATATCAGCGCTGTGTACTACGTGGCGGTACCTGAATCGGGCAGCGACGAGGCCGGATGTTTGGCCTTCTTTGATGACGCCCGCCAAAACGAAGTCAGCCCCGGCCTGGGCAGCGAAAACACCGACATCATCGCCCAGTGGAACTACCTCAACCAAGACCAGGCTCTTTACCTGCCCACGGAGGGGCGCTTAATTTTGTTTCCCTCTCAACAGCGCCACGGCGTCACCCTAAACCACACGGAGGGGCTGCGGATTTCCCTGTCCTTTGACATCATCCTCACCGCTTGCCCCGGTGCAGCGGCGGGTTCCTACGAATTTCTCACACCGCCCCCCAGCCAATGGAAACGCTTTGGGGATCCCCCGCTCCCACCCAGAAGCGATGCGTCCGGCGCATAGGGGCTGTGTCACAACGGGATTTGAGGGGCTAAAACTGCTGCGCCAGCAGGGCATCGATTAGGCGATGGGCCAGCACCAGCTTGGGGGAGGGGGGAAAGACCTCCTTTTCACCGTCGGCCTGGATCAAAACGGCCTGGTTAATGTCGCTACCAAAGCCGCTGCCGGGAATATCCACCGGATTCGCCACAATGGCATCCAGGCCCTTGCGCTGGAGCTTTTCCCAGGCCGGGGGCACGATGTCTCCGGTTTGGGCGGCAAAGCCAATCAACCGCTGGCGGGGCTGGCGGCGACGGTTGAGGTCGGCCACGATGTCGGGCACAGCGGCGAGGGGTAGGGCTTTGGGCAGGTTGGCCTTGGCCAGCTTGGTCGGAGACTGGGTCGCGGGCTTCACATCGGCCACGGCGGCGGCCATCAAAATCCAGTCGGCCTGGGGCAGGTACGTCACCATGGCCCGGTGCATGGCGGCGGCGGTGATCACCGAAACCGTGCGAATGCCGCCCAGCCGTGCCTGGAGATCGCCCTCCATAGGGCCGTGGACGAGGGTGACGTTGGCCCCTCGGTGTTTGGCGGCGAGGGCGAGGGCCACGCCCATTTTGCCGCTGGCGGGGTTGCCAATGAAGCGCACGGGATCCAAAAATTCGCGGGTGCTGCCCGTGCTGATCAGCAGGTTTTTGCCTGTCAAATCCCGCTGTCCCCGTGTGTGCATTAGGGATTCCACATGGGCCAGGATGTCCTCCGGTTCCGCCATCCGCCCCGCCCCGATGCGGTCGCAGGCGAGGATGCCGCTGGTTGGTTCCACGGCATGGAAGCGCGGGTCTTGCCGCACCAAATGCCAGTTGCGCTGCACCGCCCGTTGTTGCCACATATCCGTGTTCATGGCGGGGGCCAATAGCACCGGGCAGGTGGAGGCCAGCACCGTATTGGTCAGCAAATTATCCGCCAAGCCGTGGGCTAGCTTGCCCAGGGTGTTGGCACTGAGGGGCGCAATCACCAGCAGGTCAGCCCATTCCCCTAGTTCAATGTGCAGAGGACGGCCCTGGGTGCTCGACCAAAAATCCGCATCGGCATAGGCCGGATGGCGAGACAGGGCCGACACCGTCAGGGCTGACATAAACGCCTGCCCCTGATTCGTCAGCATCACCCGCACGTTGACCCCAGCCTTAGCCAGTTCAGAAATGACGGAACAGACCTTGTAGGCGGCGATGCCTCCGGTGATGCCGATCAGCACCCGTGGGCCAGCGGGATCTAGAGTCGCATTTAGATCCGCTTCTGGCTGAGGTTGCCCCACAGGCACAAGGGGCTTGGCGTTCGATGGGTCTGGGACGAGGGCAAGGCTCACGATTCGTCGTAGGGTTCAAGATCAAGGAGATAGACGTAGGATTCTACCAATTCTGGCCGCTGAAAGGCGAGAGCCCGCAGCAAATGCCAATCTTGTAACCCCTCAAAGGCGCTGTCATAGGCATCGGCCTCTAGGCGACGGGCTAGTTCTTCCACGGTGTCCGGCGTCATTTCTGAGACCGCTTCTTGCGAAACATGGACGCTCAGCATGATCTGTTTCCCCCTTACGCTATCTGCATCGCCCTGGGCACAGGGAAAGCTAGCGCTCTCACCCACCCTTGAGCTATACAGTTCACTCCTTTATCGTAAAGGTTAAGGTTCAGTACCCCCTCTCCCCTGCCGCAAATCTTCGCAAAAGGCGGTGATGGCGCTGATCACCGAGGGCAGAATTTCGTGCCCCATCACCACCGCCTGAAAAGCGACGGGCTGCCCCTGCGCCTGTAGGGCATCTTTAGCCTCGTAGGCATTTTCGATGGGCACCACAGGGTCAAAGGTGCCATGCACCATCATCACCGGTCGTGGCGTGATAGGGGAATTCAGCCTGCCGTGACAGTAGCCGCTGAGGATAATCTGCCCCGCCACGGGCAACTGGCCGCCAATATCCAGGGTCATCGCGCCGCCCTGGGAAAATCCGGCCAAAATGGTACGTTCTAGGGGAATTTGGCTGATCTCCGCTAGATCCAACAGCCAATCTTTCAACACCTGCCGACTGGTTTGTAGATCGCCCTGCCGCTCAAAATCGTGGGGCTGGCGGAAATCGTACCCCCAAGGGAAGCCATACCACATGCGGCCCCCCGGCACCTGGGGATGGGCATGGGGCGCATCGGGGAAGGTCATGGCAAAGTGGGACAGCTTCAAATAAGGCGCTAACCCCGCCAAATCCGCCGCATTGGCCCCCCAGCCGTGCAGCGCCACCAAGTGCCAATCCGCCGTGCCCGTCGCTGCCGGGTAGCTCAGAGTGTTCAGGCTCAAGACTCCCTCCCGCCCAGGAAAAATCCACCACTCCCAAACCATACCGAAGCCGCCATCCCAGGGAAAGTCGCCCCGTCCTTAGTCGCTTTGCCTTCATCGCTTCTTTCAAACGACAGGCCGTCAATCAGCATCTTCTCGACCTATTTACCACCCTGTTCGACCTGGAGCCAACTTTGATTCAATCCCACCCCAACTACCAGACCCTAAATTACGGGACTATAGCCGCCTAGGCTGGGGCCACAGCCGCCTAAATCTGTCCGGAGTGTTGGGGGGTAAAACTTAGTCAAATAGAGTTCGGTATAGCAAGAGATGGAGGGCAGTGCCCTCCATCTCCCAAAGTAGCGTAGGGTGTATTCGCGAAGCAAGGCACCCTATCCACGCCTTCCAATACACATCAAAAACGCCCAGATCTCCGGGGAGAAACTGGACGTTTTTCAAGCCATCATTCCTCACTATTCGGAACTCGGCTTAACTTTGGGTTTAGTCCTTGGTAATGCGGGGGGGTTCGCGGAAGGCGATGGCAAAGAATAGCGTGCCGATGATGCAGGCAAAGATGAAGATGTAAGCGACAGCTTCCATGGTTAATGAGCTCCTACTCTATCTATGGATAGTTTACAAGGATTTCAATGGGGTCTGTTCCCCATCATTTGAAAAGCCCGACTGACTTTGCAAAACGCTCACCAGTCGGGCCATAGGCTAACCCTGCAGATTAGGCAAGGCTCGGGATATCACTAGATGCGCTCTTGGTTGCGGGTGCTGGTGTCGCCCAATTTTTGGAAGAAGCCCCACTCCACCTGTTCGGGGGAGAGGTCGGGGTCGATACCGGCAAACACATCGCGGAACAGGGTACGAGACCCGTGCCAGATGTGGCCGAAGAAGAACAGCAGTGCAAAGACGGCATGGCCGTAGGTGAACCAACCACGGGTGCTGGTGCGGAACACACCATCAGAACCGAGGGTTTCGAGGTCAAACTCGAAGGGTTCGCCCAGTTGGGCCTTACGGGCATAGCGCTTCAGCAGGGTGGGATCGGTGATGGTTTGGCCATCCAGTTCACCCCCGTAGAAGGTGGCGGTAACGCCCGTCTGCTCAAAGCTGTACTTAGATTCGGCCCGACGGAAGGGGATGTCGGCGCGGACGATACCGTCCTTATCCACCAGCACCACGGGGAAGGTTTCAAAGAAGTTGGGCAAACGACGAACGCTGAGTTCGCGGCCTGCGCCATCCTTGAAGACGGGGTGCCCCAGCCAGCCCTGAGCCAGACCATCGCCTTGGTTCATGGGGCCAACCCGGAACAGACCACCCTTAGCAGGGCTGTTGCCGACGTAGTCGTAGAAGGCCAGTTTTTCGGGAATTTGAGCGTAGGCCGTCGCCAGAGTACCGCCAGCATTCACTTCAGCCTGAACCCGACGCTGAATTTCCTGCTGGAAGTAGTTGCTATCCCACTGATAGCGAGTGGGGCCAAACAGTTCGATGGGGGTGGCGGCGCTGCCGTACCACATGGTGCCCGCTACCACGAAGGCGGCAAAGAACACAGCGGCGATACTGCTAGACAGCACGGTTTCGATGTTCCCCATCCGCAGGGCCTTGTAGAGCCGCTGGGGAGGACGCACGGTGAGGTGGAACAGACCCGCAATAATCCCAACAATGCCCGCTGCGATGTGGTGGGCCACAATGCCGCCCGGATTGAAGGGGTTAAAGCCCGCCGCACCCCACTCAGGGGCCACGCCCTGAACGTGGCCGGTTAGGCCGTAGGGGTCAGACACCCACAGCCCAGGCCCCCAGAGGCCGGTGAGGTGGAATGCGCCGAAGCCGAAGCAGAGCAGACCGGACAGAAACAGGTGAATCCCAAACATCTTGGGCAGGTCCAGGGCCGGTTCCCCGGTGCGGGGGTCGCGGAACAGATCGAGATCCCAAAAGACCCAGTGCCAGCAGGCGGCCAGGAACAGCAGGCCCGACAGCACGATGTGCGCCGCCGCTACGCCTTCAAAAGACCAGAAGCCGGGGTTCACAGCGGTTTCACCGGTGACGCTCCAGCCACCCCAGGATTGGGTGACGCCGAGACGAGCCATGAAGGGCAGCACAAACATCCCCTGCCGCCACATGGGGTTAAGGACGGGATCGCTTGGATCAAAAGTGGCCAGCTCGAACAAAGCCATCGAGCCAGCCCAACCAGCCACAAGGGCCGTATGCATTAGGTGTACAGCAATCAGTCGCCCGGGATCATTGATGACGACGGTGTGTACCCGGTACCAGGGTAGTCCCATTGACTACTCTCCTCCTCTAGGTAAAACAGTGAATGTTTTGGAAGTTGTCTTAACCATGCCAGATACTGATAAGCCTATCAGATAGGGCTACCAGATCCCTCACAGCATCCCCATCTCAGCGCCGATTCCTGAACTTGGCCAGGGCGACGGGGGGATAGAAATTCATTTGGTACAGATCAGATGTAACAATGAAATTGCTTAAAGAAGTGTAACTACTTCAAATGCCCCCCGCAAGCTCATTTAACGGCCATCTCGGTCGGACAGGGAGACTAAAACGGCTGGGCCAAGCCGCCTAAAGCCCGGAAAACATAAGCTTTAGTCAAACATCGGACGCCAACGTGAAGGAGTGTGACCCAATGGCTACTATTAAGTTTCTTAACGAAGACCAAGAGATCATCATGGCCGATGGGGCGAACCTGCGGTTCAAGGCGCTGGAGAACCGGATTGATCTCTACACCTTCAGCGGTAAGCTGATGAACTGCGGCGGCTATGGCCAGTGCGGCACCTGCATTGTGGATGTGGTGTCGGGTGGCGAAAACCTCTCCCCCCGCACGGCAGTAGAGGAGCGCAAGCTGAAGAAGTGGCCTAGCACCTGCCGCCTCGCCTGCCAAGCCACGGTAAATGGCCCCGTTACCGTCGTCACCAAGCCCAAACGTTGACCAACCCCTACAGCACTTTGGGCCTAATACCGAGGGATCTGGTGTGCGATCCGGGTTCCTGTGTGCTAGTTGATACTTCCCGGAAATCCTCTGGCTCCGAACTTAGGTTGAACTAATACCCAGATAGTCCTGGATCCCAGTATTGATCTGGGTGGCGGCTAGGTTCAATCCAAATGTGGGTGTGTAGGGGGCCATACTGGCGGCGTAGCAGGGCTTCGATTTGTTCGCCAATGTCGTCGGCCAGTTCCATGTATTCAGGGTGGAGGGCGAGGTGAAGATCTACCCATACTTGCCGTCCCACCATTCCCCGCGACCGAATGCGCTGACAGCGGATGACGCCCTCGACCTGGGTGACGAGGTGGACGATGGCTTCGGGGGCAATGGCCGTGGGCCTTAGCAGCATGGGCAGTTGTTCGCTGAGCACCCGCCAGAGGCTGCGGGCCATGAAGACCAGTAACCCCAGGGCAAACATGGGATCGAGCCAGCGCTGGTCATAGTAAATCGCCATTAGCACCGCCACCATCACCAGGCTGAGCCAGACATCGGCTAGGAAATGCTGGGTATTTAGCCGCAGGGCAAGGCTATTCAGGCTACGGGCCTGGTAGTTGGCATAGACTCCCAGGGCTACATTCACGATTACCATCAGCGCCGTCAGCCGCAGAACATGGGTATCTAGATCGACGGGGAAGGGATTCGCCGCGCCATGGAACCCCGCCCAAATCTGACGCAGGGCGATAAGGAGCAGGCTAATTCCGGTAAAACCCAGAAATGCGCACAAAATCAGCGTTGCCGCCACCTCAGAACGGCCATGGCCCCACACCTCTCGGCCCAGTTGCCGCTGGGGCGATGTCACCGCTACCAGGCTGAGTACCGTGCTAAAGCCGTCGATGAGCGTGTGCAAAGCCTCCGCCAGCAGCGTCAGTGACCCCGTGGCCCATCCCCCAATCCCCTCCACCGCCAGCAAGAGCAGCGTAGCCCAAAGGGTGGCAAGCAGTAGGCGATAGCTTGTGCGACGTTGGTATTCGCCCTCGTTCATAGACAGACGCCTGGGGGGACTACTCCAGCCTGACCAAAACCTAGCGGGTTTCAAGCCCTGCCCTTTAGGGCACAAGAATGATACAATCCAACTGGCGGTGGGGCACACCGACTTAAATGGGCGTGTGAGCCAGTATAAGACCCCAATCGGGGTAGTTGGCGATGATCCGTCTACCCATCAGGAGTCCGCCAATAACGGACAGACTGGGAATCCTCGTCCTTTAGTTCGAGGAGGATGTCAACAATCTGTCCTGAGGTCTGGCCCTATCCGGCCACGGATCCCGTGAACACCAACTGGGCGGGGCCAGTCATATAAATGCGATCATCCACCGCCGACCATTCGATCTTCAGGGGGCCACCGGGCAGTTCCACCGTTGCAGCCCGATCACAGCGACCATTCAGCACCCCCGCCACCAGGGAAGCACAGGCTCCGGTGCCGCAGGCGAGGGTGATGCCAGCCCCCCGCTCCCATACCCGCATTTGCAGATAATCGGGCCGCACCACTTGGATAAACTCGGTGTTGATGCGCTGGGGAAAGGCGGGGTGATGCTCAAACTGGGAGCCGATTTTCTCTAGGTCAATGGCGGCGACATCGTCCACGAAGGTGATGCAGTGGGGGTTGCCCATGCTCACACAGGTAACGGCCCAATCTTGCCCCGCCACGGAGATTGGCAGGCTCACCACCTTGTCATCGGGGGTGCCTAGGGTCGTGGGGATGTCTTGTGCTACCAGGATGGGGGTGCCCATGTCTACGGTGACTTGGCCATCGGCTTGCAGGGTGGGGGAAATCATCCCGGCCAGGGTGTGGATGCGGTAGGTGTGGGGCGCTTGGGGCGCTTTGCCGTCAGCAGTTTCCAGGGCTTCGAGGAATTTGGCCAAACAGCGGATGCCGTTGCCGCACATCTCCGGTTCCGATCCGTCGGAGTTGTAGATGCGCATGGTGTAGTCGGTGTCGTTTTGGCCGGGGAGGGCAAAAATGACCCCATCCGCCCCAATGCCAAAGTGGCGATCGCACCAGGCCGCCGCCGTCTCCGGGGAAACCAGCGGGTCGGGCTGATGGCGATTGTCCACCAGGATGAAATCATTTCCCAGTCCGTGGTACTTACTAAACTCCATGCGTTGGCTCGCCCATCACGTTATGAAATGCTCTTCAAATTAAACCCTGTTCCAGGGCTGAAGGGGATATTTTCTAACGATTTTCCACCTTGGTATTCTGAATTTTTAAGTTCACGGTAACGTAAAGGCAGCAGATGTCGATGGTCTTAGGTGCCATGTCCCAAGAGTTCGCAACCGGGTTCCCTAGTGTTCGTCAGGTTCAGACCCTGATTCGCGAGAAAAAGACCATTGAGGTTAAGCTTTTGACGGGCGACTTGATCTCTGGGCGAGTGCTCTGGCAGGATCCTCACTGCATCTGCCTAGAGGTGGAGCACCAAGGACGACACCAAATTTGGAAGCAAGCCATTGGCTTTATGAAGTATTGATAGTTCTCGACAGGATGTGGCGAATCATCGTGATTCTGGCTTGCCTCCCCCGGGTGCTTAGGGCACACTAGGCTCCGTAAGCAACCTCAGCAATGTCCCCCGATTCCCCCGCAGCAACGGCTGCTCACCCTCTCTATCCACAATGGAGCGTTTGGCCCAATGACCATTGAAAAAATCGTTGAGCAGGCCCTGCAAGACGGCTATTTAACCCCTGCCATGGAGGCGGAGGTCGGACGCATTTGCGATACCGCCTCAGAACTCTCCATTGAAGAATATATGGCCCTCGATCGTCTCATGGGTGCCCTGCTAACCGGGGACGTGGTGGCGGTGCCTCGCAAGCAGTTCATCAACGTGATGGAAGAACTGGTGCTGACGGAGGCCATCTCCCGCGTGGCCGAAATTGAAGCCGCCTCCGATACCACCCTAGACCTGGGCGACATTGCCGCCTACGCCCTCAACCGTCTCCCTCCCCTCTACGCCACCACCGAGGAAGGGGCCCATTTCCAGCGCGACACGGCCCGTGGCGAACTGGCCGACCTGATTGCTGAACAGGTGTGCCAAGCCATCACCCGCAACCTTGATAAGCCCGAATTCTTCCCCGAACGCCAAACCATTCAGAAGAAAGCTGGCGACAGCGTGCTCATCCAGGTCAGCAGCTTGCTGCAAGACCACGCCTATAAATTTGAATCCTCCGACTAGTCAGAATAGCCCGCTGAGGGCTATTCCCGGCTAGGGGGTGGGGCAGGGCAGCCCTAGCAGATGGGCTGGGGCCAGGGGATGCAGGGCTATTTCGCGAATCCGAGCCAGTGCTTGAGCACCCGCCATCGATGGTGAACGGTGGGTAGGCGCAGCCAATATCCCCAACGGCGGGCCATGGCTCCTAGGCGTCCGGTGAGACAGAGTCCACAGCCATGCACCACCGCCTCGCCCTTGCCTAGGGTGAGCATATTGCCCAGGTGGTGATAGTGGAAGGGGCGCAAAGCACGGTGGTGGACGCTAGCCCAGAGATTATGGGCCACCACAGGGGCCGCCTGGTAAGCGGCTTGGGCAGTCATGGGGGCACGGCTGTTGTTTGGCCCCGGCATTTCAGCCAGATCGCCCAGCACAAAAACATTGTCGTAGTCCAGTAGTTGCAGGGTTGGCTTGACCAGGCATTGGGCCAAGGGAGACTGCTTGGGAATCTCCATCCCTAGCCAGGGCTGTGGAATAGTACCTATCGTCCACACCACAATATTGGCGGGACAATGGTGGGTGCGGTTGGCGTGACGGTAGACCACCTGATCCGCCTTCACCGCCTCCAGGGCAACATCGGTAAACACCGCAATACCCCGCTTGGCCATCGCTCTAGACGCTGCCTTCTGAATGGCCAGGGAATGGGATCGCAAAATAACGGCCCGTCGATCTAGAACGGTGATACGGCCCCGCCCTCCGAGGCGATCCGCCAATTTACAGGCCAGTTCTACCCCACTTGGCCCCGCCCCTGTAACGACCACATGGATGGGCCGATCCTCCGTTGCGGTGGGTTCTAGATCGGCCAGCCGCCGTTCTAAGGCCCAGGTGTCTTCCAAGGTGGTGAAGGGTAGGGCATGGTGGCTGCCCTCGAGGGGGGGCTTTAGGCGGCTCCCGGTGGATACCACCAGATAGTCGTAGGACAGCGTTTCGCCTTGCCGGAGGAAGATGTGTTGTTGATGAACGTCAATGTGCTCGACCCAGTCTTGACAATGCTGGATGGGGTAAGGGCTGAGCAACTCGCGGTAGCTAGGGGCAATTTCCCAAGGCTTGAGTTCGTCGGTCAACACCTCATAAAGCAGGGGCGTAAACAAAAACCGATCCCTTGGCTCCACCAGGGTGATCCGAAAGCTAGGGGCAGATCGCTGCTGGTAGTGCTGAAGGGCTAGGGCGCAGTAGAGACCGCCAAAGCCGCCGCCCACAATGCAAACATGGGGCTTGGGTAGGTGGGGATCGGCAGCGGATGGGGAGGACGATGGAGCGGGCAAAGTGATACCCTGATTTAGGAATGGAAAATACAGGCCACTCCCTCTATCCTAACTCCGTATTAATGCCGAAATTTGACCAATGGCCCATCACGATCCCTACGGATAGCTTGGCGAAGTCCTATCCCTATAGTCCCCACTCCAATAGATTATTGCCGATCTCCCCCGCCCCCTCGGCACAGGTGTGGCCCGTGGCGGATAGCGTGGCGATGACGATGCCCCTAGCCGCTGCGGAGCCTGACCCCCACGTCCTCAGCCCAGCGGAACAGGCCCAAGCAAACGGGATTCGCCACGCACAGCGGCGACGGACATTTTTGGCGGGTCGCAGCCTGTTACGACAATGGCTAAGCCAGGTGACAGGACACCCTGCCAATCGCCTCACCCTCGGCACTGGATCCCACGGCAAACCGTTTTTAGTAGAGGATCCCAGCTTTCAGTTTAACCTCTCCCACGGCGGTAACTGGCTGGCCCTCGTCCTTAGTCATCGCCAAGCCGTCGGGATTGACATCGAGCCGATTCAGCCCCGACGGCAATTGCCCCAACTCTGTCGTCGTTACCTCAGTGAAGCCGAATCGGCGACCGTGTTGTCCTTGCCACCGGATCAGGCTTCGGTACAGTTCTTGCGATACTGGACGTGCAAAGAAGCCTACGTCAAAGGGCTTGGCGTAGGGCTGATAATTCCCCTCAATACCGTAGATTTGACGCTATCCTCTGACCGTCAACCTACGGAACCTCAGTTGATACCATCCGCCCCAGGCCTAGAACCGGGGTGGCAGATCTACCAGTGGCAACCTACAGCGGGCTATGTGGCGGCCCTTGCCTTACAAGGCTAGTTCTTCTCCAGGTCAGCGGTTGCCGTGGGCATCGCCTCTTCGGTTTGGTTCCAGTCGATGTCGGGCATACTGGCGGAGGCTTCCCGGAGCGAGACTTCCCAATGTTTTCGCATTTTTAGCAGGTAGGGATCCCCCGCCTGGAATTGCGCCCGGTGTTTGACCGCAAAGCTATTCGCCTCGTACATCACCATGTTGATCGGTGGCCCCACTGAGAGATTCGACCGCATGGTGCTATCTAGCGATAACAGGGCACATTTGGCGATGGCATCCAGGGGCGCATCAAAATGAATGGTGCGGTCTAGGATGGGCTTGCCATATTTGGTTTCGCCGATTTGCAAAAACGGGGTTTCTGGGGTGGCCTGGATGCAGTTACCCTGGCTGTAGACCAAAAAGAGGGCCGGTTCTTCCCCAACAATTTGCCCCCCCACCAAAATGCTGCACTGGAAGTCAATGCCGTCCTTCTCCAGCCAAGCGCGGTCTACGTCCTGCATGGCCCGAATTTGCTTGCCCACGTAGCGGGCCACATCGTACAGGGTGGGTAGGGTATGAAGATTCGCGGATGGGTTGCCTCTAAGATCTTGGCTCAAGGTATGGACAACCCCCTGGGTCACGGAGAGATTGCCTGAAGTGCAGAGCAAAATCACCCGATCCCCCGGCAGCGAAAAGTCAAACAGCTTGCGGTAGGAGGAAATGTAGTCTACTCCGGCATTGGTGCGAGAATCCGTTGCCAGCACCAGCCCCGACCGGGCCAGTATCCCTAAGCAATACGTCATAGCGCCTACGATGAGTCTTGTACTCCTTAAAGTACCCCTTAAAAAAGCGCTGACAACCGCCAGCGCCTTTGTACTATCATCGGATAACCTGAGTGCTCTGGTTGATCCAACCTGCCATGCCAGAACTAGGCCCCGGTTTGCTTGCTGGAGGTTTGGATGTACAGAATGAGCAGGAACACCGTGGGCACCAACACAAAAAGAATGCTGGCCACAAAACCGAGCTTGTTAACTTCCATGAGCGCTTGCCTCTACTCTCAACCAACAGGATGCTCGACCAGGCGATCATCAATAACGCCTTTAGAATATCACTCTCCCCGCCAGGAAAAATAGAGCCGCTACGACAACCGTTCGATCCTGGTCGTCCCCACCCGCATTTAGCACCCTGAACAACTGCCCCAGCCCTGACCGGCTACAGCCCATCCCTCCTGCAAACCCCTGCCCCACCTCATCTTGCACATTTCCCCAGTAGGGCAGTAGCGCCGGAACCCCAGAAACCCCGTTGCCTTATAAGCCGTGCCCCTGCCCCTGTGATTTCCCCTGAACAGACTGGATGAGCTAAGACCATGTCTCCCCCCATGCTTTCCCCAGCACGGCCATGGCCCAACTCAAGGTTGAGGCCATAATTAGCGGCCAACAAAAATTAACGCCAGGATTAGCCCTGCGACTAGCGAAGTTTTTTACGATGTTTTTTACGATGTCTGCCGATTTTTGGCTAACCCTACAATTGCGGTGGGATCTCTATCAGGCCCAGCAAGAGAAGGCCGAAGCCTTAGCCCAAATTCATCCCTATGAGATGGCTTCCTGATGGTTAGGGTGTAGGGATGACCGGGATGGTGTTGCCTTCAACCGGAGGGTGCCGTTCGCGAAGCAATGCACCAAAACTCATACAAAAAGAAATTCGTTATGGGTAGGGCGTTGGTGGCCGAGGCCGATCTAGCAACGCCACTAGGGCATCGGCGTCCTGGGTGCCACGATCACCCGCAATTTCCCCCAGCCGAGCCGTAAAGTTGCCCGTATACCTAGCCCAAACCGCCGTCACCACCATGGCCGGAAACGTGAGCATAGCCATCGCCCACTCTTGCTGAATCAAAAAGTGTGCACAGGCCCAGCCATTTCCCCCAACGGGCTCCACTGGATCAGGGCATCTACAGCCTTTTGGACGTAGCGGCGTTCAGGGCTGGAATTCGGGTCAGACGGCTGTGTCATGGGCGTGTGGCGCGGGTTGCCTTCTATTGTGGCCTACCCCCACGAAGAGGAGTACAGATCCGGTTTAGGTCTAACTAAAGACAGACGACGCTGCCAGGTATCATCGGTCTAGCCCCCACGGGTATCCTGCACCGGAAAAGAACTCCATGACCCAGTTTCCGAGCACCATTTTGACTGAGATTCAGGGCTATCGTCAGACCCTTGCCATGCTGTTGCTCTACGGTAGCAGTGTGCAGGATGAGGTGGGGCAGGCGTTTGCGGCCCTTCTAGAGGCGGTGGCGGGTCAATCGACCACGGAAAGCCTGCGGGCCTATAGTGGCTGGTTTCAGGCCTTGGCGATGGCCCAGGAGACCTGGTCGAGCTATCTACAACGGCGCATGGCCTACGCCGATAACCCCTTCACCCAGCAGGTGCAGCACCACGGGTTGGCGGGCATTGCGCCAGCGCTGGGTCAGGCGGCTCGCCATGATTTGGCCCTGCTGGAGCACCTGCACGGATTGACCAGTCAGCAGGTGGCGGAGTGGATTCAGGTGGTGGGTGGCCTCGATCAGCCGCCGGTGGCCTGGGAAACGGATCCGGCACCGCTGCCGTTTGTCTTTGCTGCGGATCGGCCCTGGCCCGACCAACTGGAGGACTTGGTCGCCCACTATCAGCGGCAGGGGGTTGGCCTACTGGCCCAATACCAAGTTTTCACCTGGCAGGATGGGGATCTGCGGGGGGTGGCCCATCCCGACCCGGTGCGCCTCGACAGCCTCACCGCCTACGACCATCCGCACCAACAACTGCGGCAAAATACCCTGGCTCTGCTGCGGGGCTATCCCGCCCTCAACGTCCTGCTTTACGGCAGTCGGGGATCAGGGAAATCCTCCCTGGTGAAGGCGCTGGTCAACGAGCATGGCCCCCAGGGGTTGCGGTTGATTGAGGCGCCCAAACCCGCCCTGACTGCCCTACCTCAGATTGTGGATCGGCTGCGCCATGCGCCTCAAAAGTTCATTGTGTTTGTGGATGATTTGTCCTTTGAGGAAGACGACGAGGCCTTTAAATCCCTGAAGGTGGTGCTGGAGGGCAGCGTTACCGCTCGGCCCCAGAATGTGGTGGTCTATGCCACCTCCAACCGCCGCCACCTGGTACGAGAGTATTTCAGTGATCGCCCCCGCCCCAGCGACCAAGATGAGGTGCAGCCCTGGGATACGGTGCAGGAAAAACTCTCCTTCAGTGATCGCTTTGGCCTCACCCTCACCTTTGAACCCGCCGACCAACCCACCTACCTGGCCATCGTCCAACACCTAGCCCAGCAAGCCCACCTTGCCCTTCCCCCAGAGGAACTCACGGCGAGGGCGCTTCAGTGGGCCACCCGCCACAACGGACGGTCTGGCCGCACGGCCCGTCAATTCATCGACTGGATCACCGCCGAACTTGGCACCCCATCCCCATAACCGGACGACATCACGCTGACGAGGATGCGGTGGCTTCATCAAAGGTCAAGGCGTTGTCAAGGCGTTGTCAAAGGTCAAGACTTCGCAAAAGGTCAAGAAAGCGTGAAAGATTCTGAAAGTTGGAGTACACTTCTGCGAATCAAAGCCCGTCATCGATCACCCGACGGTTCACTAGACGACTAAAGATGACTAAGTTGGGACGCCATTCCCAGGACATACCCATGAGCCCAGATCCTTTCCCCAAGAACGCCACCCTCACTCCCGCAACGGCAGCCCTAGAGGCACCCGTTGTTGCGTTTCCTGAGGTGGCGATGATGGATCCCGAGTCGATGGATCCTGATCGGGTTGTCAGCACCTATGCCGACACCTTAATGACCGGTCTGTTTGGGGATCTGGATCGGATCCTCGACGGTGATGAAGAGACCCTCACAGCGGTAGATGCGGCACTGAAAGCGCCCCCCAGCCCCGGGGAGGCAGCCATTCAGCCTTTGCCGACCCAGGATCTTAGCCCATCCCCAGAACCCGCCCCAGATGCGGAGGCTGACCCGAGTCTTGCCACCGCCCTGGCCGCCTTCACGGAGACCGCAGACTACCAAGACCCGGCCCCCCAAACGGCCATGGGGAAATGGTTTGATCGGCTGCTGTTGGGCTGTACGGCGCTCTCCCTAGCTGGGGTAGTGGGCCTGTTGTGGATGGGGCAGCGGCCCAACTCACCCCGTGATGTGGCCAAAAGCGGCACAGCCGCCCAAAGCGACGCAGAATTTCTGGCCTACCTCCAGCGTTCCTTAGAGGCCATTGAAAAGCAGGTGGCCCAGGTGGAAGCCGATACTGCACCGTCCCCTGCCCCCAGATCGACCCCCTCCCCGTTGCCCCCGATTGGCTTTTCGCCCCAAGGCCTAGACGCCAACATTCCTGGTCGGATTAATGTGATTGAGCGGGTCTACATTCCCTATCAAACCACCCCGCCCACCCTGCCTGCGGCCCCCACGGCTACCCCTCCAACTCTGGTGACGCCTGC
>JALQST010000019.1 GCA_023264315.1 Nodosilinea sp. BSH.14 | reverse complement strand
GGGGCAAGTCATATAGGGGCGAAGTTTGACCACTTCACCAAAGACCATCACGCAGGGGGACAGGGTTTGGCCTTTGACGATTTGCCGAATGCTGAGCAGAGTACCCTTCCAGACCTGCTGTTGCTCGTGACCGCCCCAGCGAATGATGGCCACAGGGGTATCGCCGCGACAGCCGTTGTTTTGCAGACGGTGGATGATTTCGTCGAGGTGCCGACTGCCCATCAACACTACCAGGGTATGGAGGGCGGCGAGGGCAGGCCAGTCCAGCAGGTCGGGATCGTGGGCGGTGACAACCCCAAAACCATGGCTCCATACGGGATCGGTCAACGGAATCCCTGCTAATAATGGAGCCGCCAAGGCCGAGGAAATACCGGGAACCACCTCAAAGGGACAGCCCGCCTCCCGTAGCGCCTGGATTTCTGAGGTCGTGCGCCCAAAGATAAACGGATCGCCACTTTTTAACCGCACCACTTGATGCCCCGCCTGACAGAGCCGCACCAAAAGCGCATCAATCTTCGCCTGGGGAGTGCTGGGTTGGCCCCCCCGCTTACCCACCTCAAACACCTGGCAATGAGGAGGCAGCAGGGTCAATAACTCAGCATCTACTAAGGCGTCATGCACCAGGCAATCGGCCCGCTGTAACAGGTCGCGCCCCCGCAGGGTGAGGTAATCCATGCGGCCTGGGCCAGCGCCCACAAGGTAAACGGTTCCCGGCTGGGTCATCGGTCAAACATTCGTCGTAGGATGGGCTAGGGCATCAGATCCCAGGGTTCTGTTTTGGCGTTCACCCAAGGTTTTAGCGGCAAGCGAAAGAACCGTGGGATCTCTATAAAATAGCCCCTCTATCCTACCCCCGTCCCCATCACGGATCTCTAAGCCTTCCGGGAACGGATGAAAGCTCGCATGGCCAAGGGTTAGGGCAATCCGAGGGAGACGGGTGGGGACGACGCCCTAGGGATGCGGACGGCTAGGGTCGGCATCCAAGGCTGTCGCGGGTGGACACCTGGGTGACGGGGTTGACGCCGTCAGCAATTTTGCACAGTTGGGCAATTTGAAAGCGGTCGATGATGGCCCCAGAGAAATCCGCTCCGGTGATTTTGGTGTCGCGGAAGCTGCTGCTGGTGAGGAGGGCATCGATCAACTGGGCATTGGAGAGATCGGCTTCATCAAAAATCACCCGATCCGCAAAGGTTTCGGAAAGGTTGGCTGCTGTGAGATTGGCCCGCAGAAACGAGGCCTTGGTCAAAATGGTGCGGCTGAGATCCGCGTCCGTGAAGTTGGCCTCCCGCATGTCAGCCGCCGCAAAGGACGTCCCCGACAGGTTTTGGCCAGAAAAATCGCGAAAGCTGAGGTCGGTGAGGGTGTAGTCCACCGTATTGTCTTGGGCGAGGGCCACCGAGGGGACTCCCAACCAGCCGCAGACCAGCACCATTCCTGCCAAGACAACCAACCACAGTTTGACCATCACCACTTCCTTCAACCCACTGTCCATCAAGAGGTTTGCTAGCCGCCTTTGCCAGCAGCCCATCCTAGAAATTCTAGCGCTGTTAGGGAGCTAGGAACCGCTTACAATTGGAGGCGGAGCGCGTCGCTAGAGGTTTAGGTTTTGGGCATTCATGTTGGGCTGCTGGGACTGGGGACGGTGGGTTCAGGCACCGCTAAAATTCTGCTGGATCCAGAAAACCGGCATCCGCTGCTGCGCCACATTACCCTGGCTAAGGTAGGCGTGCGGAGCCTCGACAAGCCCCGCCCCGTTGAGATTCCCGCCGATTGCCTGACCACGGATCTAGAGAGCATCGTGACCGATCCCACGGTGGACGTGGTCGTGGAATTATTGGGCGGGCTAGAGCCCGCCCGCACGCTGATTCTCAAGGCCATTGCCCACGGAAAACATGTGGTAACGGCCAACAAGGCGGTGATTGCCCGCTACGGCCACGAAATCTTCACAGCGGCCAACCAAGCCGGGGTCTACGTTCTGCTTGAAGCGGCGGTGGGGGGCGGCATCCCCGTCATTCAGCCCCTCAAGCAAGCCCTAGGAGTCAACCGTATCCAGGCCGTCACCGGGATCATCAACGGCACCACCAACTACATCCTCACCCGAATGCAGCGGGAGGGGGGCGACTTTGAGCCGATTTTGGCCGACGCCCAGCGGTTGGGCTATGCCGAGGCCGATCCCTCCGCCGACGTGGACGGGCTGGATGCCGCCGACAAAATTGCCATCCTGGCCTCCCTAGCCTTTGGTGGGCGCATTAAGCTCTCCGAGGTCTACAGCGAAGGTATCCGCCACGTTTCCGCCGCCGATATCACCTATGCCAACCGCCTCGGATTTGTGATTAAGCTGCTGGCCATTGCCCGCCGCCATGGTGGGGGAGCGGGGGATCCACACCTGGAGGAACTGGAACTGCGCGTCCATCCCACCTTGGTGCCCGAGAGCCATCCCCTCGCCTCGGTGAACGATGTGTACAACGCCATTGTGGTGGAAGGGAATCCCATTGGGCAGGTGATGTTCTTTGGGCCGGGGGCCGGGGAGGGGCCAACCGCCAGCGCCGTGGTATCGGACATTGTGAACATTGCCGCGACGCTCATTTCGGGCCAAGGCCGTGAGGTAACGCCCAAAACCGCGAACCCCCTCCTGGCCTGTAGCCACCAGCACTACTGCAAAGTTAGCCCCATGGCCGATATTGTCAGCCGGTTCTATGTGCGCCTGCTGGCCAAGGATGAACCGGGGGTGATTGGCAAACTGGGCCTTTGTTTCGGAGCCCATGCCGTTAGTTTAGAGTCCATCATGCAAACGGGCATCCACGACGACGGAGCCGAGATCGTCATCGTCAGCCACGAAGTGACCGAAGCCAACTTCCAAACCGCCCTCGACGAAATCCGAGCCTTCCCCGAAATTGCCAGCGTCGCCAGCATCATCCGGGTGTTGTAGTTCCCTGGGGTTGGCCTAGGGCGCGGGATCGGCAAAGAGGGCCAGGGTTTGGCGGCAGCATTGCTTCAGCCGTTCGCCGCAGGTGGGATCGGGGGACACCGACCCCGCAAAGCTCCAGTTATCAATGGTGGAGAGCGTCCACTGTTTGCCGCGATGGTCAAACCCGGCCACCTCTAGGCCAATCACCCGGCGTTCCTCCGTGTCGGGGTCGGGGTGGAGGCGAATTTGCACCAACAAACTACGGCAGCGAAAGAGACGGCTCACCCCCGGAAAGTGGAACCCCAGATCAATGGAGTCGGGATCGACGAGGTCGCGGGTTTCCCGATCATTGGCCCAAGGTTTGAGATCAACTCGCAGGTCTGGGAATTCGCCCTTAAACAGCCCGACCACGGTGGCAATTTTGCTGGCAAACTCGATGCTATTGGCCTGTTCTGCTGCGTTCACGCTGCCTTCAACAAAAGTGGATTGGCTTTCAGAATAGGATAGCGCTTTGTTCCCAACAGTTAACTGGTTAACCAAATCCACGCTCCCGGCGGTGCCAAGGCTGGCGGGGAGGGGGGACAGGCTTAGGACTCAGGGGCCAGATCCGCCTTGCAGACGTTCAGCATCCGCAGGTCATTGTCGGACAGGGTGCTGAGGGCGTGGAATCCGCTGAGATTGAGCGGGGCCAAGCCATCCCGAAGGGCATCGGTGGCGATTGCACCTCGGGGTTCTAGGGCAATGCTATGGGGGTAGGCTTCCTGGCTATAGCTATCGATGATGGTCATGGCGAGCGCGTTTCCCTGGACGCGGCCCCAGAAGCAATCAAAGGAGGATCCGGGAAAATACAGTGCGCCATAGAGGTCTTGGCCGTTGCTTTCCATCACGATGTAGCCGCTACCGATTTGGTCGGGTTGGGCAGACTGGCCAAAGAGATATTGCCCCGGAGCCAGGAGGGAGGGGACGGACTGGGCTAGGGTTGAAGTAGACACGACAGCGGGCGGAGCCACTGCCGGGACATCGCTGTATCCCGCCTGGGCCTTGAGGCTGATCCCCATCACCATGGCCAAAGCCACCACCGCACCGGCCACAGACCGGGGATCAAGCCACCGCAGCGAAGACAACCCGGGTTTTGTTAGCGTCATGGTTCCAATCATGAGATGTCCCTCCTTAATCAATATCCGAATGGTGTTGCGTCCGAATGGCCTTGTTGGGGCGGGTGTTGGCCTCGCCGGTTGGGGCTGCGATACCGGGATTTGGGCTGCTGCTGTCCCCCCAGATGTCCATGGAAGCCCCTAAAACTGAAGCCCTCTAGGCTCAGGGTCTTGCGGCTGAAAGCCTCTACGTTCAATGTAGTAGAACCCTTAGACCTCGACGGGGGATTATCGCCGACCGTAACAACTCTTTGAAAAGACCTTTGAAAAGACCCTGGGAAAAAACCCTTGAAAAGGCCAGGAAGTCCGACCGAGGCCGCCAGGGCATCCCCACAACCGACCCAGCGGCGCTGGCCTTGAGCATCTACTCTGAAGCCTAGATTGCTTATAGAAGCAAAGCCCAACGCGCTTTAACCCGACAGTGCCACCTCGTAAAGTGTCTATGCCGGTTGGGAATTCTTCGGTGTTCAGTCGAGTCCATGGGGGAATAACCGAGAATGGTTAAGAATCGCTGAGAGGATAGATTTGTGAGTCACCGACGTCGATCCCTCTTTGTCTCCCACGGGGGTGGGCCGCTGCCTCTGTTGGGCGATCCGGCCCATGCTGAAATGGTGGACTGCCTGAAGACCATCACCGCCACCCTCGATCATCCGTCGGCCATTGTGGTGGTGAGCGCCCACTGGGAAGCCCCCCACCCCACCATCACAGCGGGTGCCCAGCCATCGCTAATCTACGATTACAGCGGCTTTCCTCCGGAATCCTATGCCCTTCAATATCCCTGCCCAGGCTCCACAGCATACCCGCAGCAGCGCAACCGCTTGAGGTAGGATAAATAAGCTATCCCTAGCCTAGGTGGCCTCAGGTTTTTAAGCCATGATTCGTGTCGTTAGCCGTGGTTTTATATGGTGATGGTGGCCCAAAAATTAGACCAACTTAAAGCCCTTTTTGCCGACATGGATCGGGCCTTAATTGCCTATTCCGGTGGGATTGATAGCACCCTGGTGGCCAAGGTGGCCCACGATGTCCTGGGCGATCGCGCCCTAGCGGTGACGGCCAATTCGCCCTCCCTAATGCCGGAGGATTTGGAGGATGCCCGTATCCAGGCGGCCACCATTGGCATCGCCCATGAGGTTGTTCAAACCCACGAGTTGGATAACCCCAACTACGCCAGCAACCCGGTCAACCGCTGCTACTTTTGCAAAAGCGAACTCCACGACACCCTGCGCCCCCTGGCCCTAGATCGGGGCTATCCCTACGTGGTGGACGGGGTGAACGCCGACGATTTGGGGGACTATCGACCGGGCATCCAAGCGGCGAAGGACCGAGGGGCCAGGTCGCCCTTGGCCGAAATCGGCATCACTAAGCTGGAGGTGCGGCAGATGTCCCAATTTTTGGGCCTGCCCTGGTGGGATAAACCCGCCCAGCCCTGCCTCAGTTCCCGCTTTCCCTACGGCGAAGAAATCACCCTTGAAAAACTGCACCGCGTGGGCCGCGCCGAACGCTACCTGCGGGATTTGAGCCTAAAAAACCTGCGGGTACGATCTGCCGGGGATACCGCCCGCATTGAGATTCCAGCGGAGGCCATTAAGAACTTTGTCGCGGATAATGACTTGGGAGCCTTGGTGAGTGCCTTCCAGGGCTACGGCTTTACCTACGTCACCCTCGATTTGGAAGGGTTTCGGAGCGGTAAGCTCAACCAAGATTTGCCCTTTGCCCTACCCCGATCCTAACCCGTCGATCTTGTATGACCTACTACCTCGCTGGTGACATTGGCGGCACCAAGACGATCCTGCGCCTAGTGGATGCCACCGCCGAAACGACCCCCAAACCCCACGTCGAAACCTGCTACGAGCAACGCTATGCCAGTCAGGCCTACCCCGATCTGGTGCCGATGGTGAAAGAATTTCTCCACACCGTCGCCGAGCAGGCTGGACAGCCGCTCCAGCCCGTGCGGGCCTGTTTTGCCATTGCTGGCCCCGTGGTGGATAACACCTCCAGCCTCACCAACCTGGCTTGGTCGCTGGAGGGGGATCGGCTGAAGGAGGAGCTAAACCTAGAGCGGGTCGAACTCATTAACGACTTCGAGGCCGTGGCCTACGGTGTCTTTGGCCTTGAACCCAGCGATCTACACACCCTGCAAACCGGGGACTATCACCCCAACGCCCCCGTGGCCATTTTGGGGGCAGGCACCGGGCTAGGTCAAGGCTTTGCCATCAACCACAACGGGCACTGGCAGGTGTTTCCCTCCGAGGGGGGGCACGCCGACTTTGCCCCCCGGTCAGAGATGGAATTTCAACTGCTGCGCTATCTCCTCGAAAAACACCAGATTTCGCGGGTGTCGGTGGAGCGGGTGGTGTCGGGCCAGGGGATTGTGTCCATCTATCAATTTCTGCGGGATCGAGAATTTGCCCACGAAACCCCCGAAGTCGCCGAAGCTATCACCGCCTGGGAACGCCAGATCGGCCTGAAGACCAAAACCATCGACCCCGCTGCCGTGATTTCCCAAGCCGCCGCCGGCCACGACCGCCTCTGTCACAAGGCCATGGAGATTTTTGTGGAAGCCTACGGGGCCGAAGCCGGAAACCTCGCCCTCAAACTGCTACCCTACGGCGGACTATACGTGGCCGGGGGCGTGGCGGCCAAAAACCTGCCCTTTATGACCGCCGGACACTTTATGGACACCTTCCGCCACAAGGGCCGCATGAGTTCCCTCCTGGATAACGTCCCGGTTCATGTGGTGACGAATCCCCAGGTGGGGCTGATTGGCGCAGCCCTGAAGGCGGCGCAGATTGAAAGACAGCTTTAAGGGCTTTCCGGCCCCCCTGCTCCCGTCCTGGGAGAAGGGGATGGGGGATGTAGAGCTTGCTCTTCCCGCAGGGCGGACAAAGCCTCAGCCGCAAGGATTTCAGGCTCTATACGGCAGTCCCCAGGGTTGACCTACGCCTTGCGGGTGTGTTCAGCCATTTGCATCGTAAATTCCGCCTGGGTGAGGGTGGCGGCTACTTGGCAGGCCACCTCTGGGGAAAGGCTGGGCTGGGTTTCGGCCAGGAAGGTGAGGTACCCCTGGAAGGTGCTGGTGATAATGACTTTGTTTTGCTGCATGGTGAAGTCTCCTGGGAAAGGTGATCGCAGAGCGGCTGAACCAAGGGCGTTCCCTACGGCACCAACCCGTCATGACGCAAGTCTTCCATCAGCGGGCTTTGGCCAACCCTGGCCCCTGCGAGGACGCCGGATTCAGGATTATACTGTAACCCGGCAATCCTGCGGTTCGGGCGTTTTTCATGGCAGATTTAATCCTTTTTTGGCATCGTCGCGATTTGCGCCTGGGGGATAACCTGGGCCTGATGGCGGCGCAAGAACGCAGCCCCCAGGTGGTGGGGTTATTCTGCTTAGATCCGGGCCTTTTGCAGGGGGATGATGTGGCCCCGGCGCGGGTGGCCTATATGATTGGCTGCTTGGCCGAGTTGCAGCGGCGCTACGCCGAAGCCGGAGGGCAGTTGTTAATTCTCCAGGGCGATCCCCGTCAAAAAATTCCGGCCCTGGCCCAAGCCCTAGGCGCGGCGGCGGTGTACTGGAATCGCGATGTGGAGCCCTATGCTCGCCAGCGGGATAAGGCCGTGGTGGAAGCCCTGAAGACCGTGGGCGTAGGCTTTGAAACGGTCTTTTGGGATCAGCTTTTGCACGCACCGGGGGAGGTACTCACCGGAGCGAGCCAGCCCTACACCGTCTACGGCCCCTTCTGGAAAAACTGGCACCGACGGGCCAAGCAGCCTCCTCTCCCAACGCCCCAGGGGTTCCAGGGGCTAAACGAAACCCAACAGCAGGCTGCTCAGTCCGTCGGCTGTATTCCCCTGCCCACCGCCCAGGATTTGGGCTTTCGCTGGGACAGAGGCTTTCCGGTGGATCCGGGAGAACAGGCGGCATTGGCGCGGCTGGCGGTCTTTTGTGACGATGATCGCCGCATCGGCACCTACGACGAGCAGCGCAACTTTCCGGCGGTGGAGGGCACCTCTGGCCTCAGTGCGGCGCTGAAGTTTGGGGCCATTGGCATTCGTACTGTGTGGGCCGCTGCCGCCGAAGCCTACGACCGAGGCCGCAGCGACGAAGCCCGCGACAATGTGCAAACCTGGCAGCAAGAACTGGCATGGCGCGAGTTTTATCAGCACGTCCTCTATTTTTTCCCTGAACTAGCGGATGGCCCCTACCGCCCCCAGTGGCAGAACTTTCCTTGGGAAAACAATGAGGCCCACTTTACCGCCTGGTGCGAGGGCCGCACGGGCTACCCGATTGTAGACGCCGCCATGCGCCAACTGCGGGAAACCGGGTGGATGCACAATCGCTGCCGCATGATTGTCGCCAGTTTCCTCACCAAAGACCTGATCATCAACTGGCAGTGGGGCGAAAAATACTTCATGCAAACCCTGGTGGATGGCGATCTAGCGGCCAACAACGGCGGCTGGCAATGGAGCGCCTCCAGCGGTATGGATCCCAAGCCTCTTCGCATTTTTAACCCCGCCAGCCAAGCCCAAAAGTTTGACCCCGACGCCGACTACATCCGCCAGTGGGTGCCAGAACTAAAATCCCTAGATACCCAAGTGCTGGTGACGGGCAAAATCCCGGCCCAAATTTGCCAACGCCTGGGCTACCCCACCCCCATCGTGGATCACAAGGTTCAGCAGGCCATCTTTAAGCAAAAGTACAACGCCCAAAAGAGCCCCTAGGGGCCACAACCGCACCGTGGCAAGGGTGGTGGGTGGGAGTCTCACGGTGTTCCGGTGGCTTCCGCCACCACCACGGGCGACGGGCTTAGCATTTCCAGGGCCGCCCGGTATTGGGGGTCGGCCTCAGTGGCGATGGTGTCGCGGGTGAGGGATACACTTTTGACAATGCGGTCGGGGGTAATGCCGAGGCGATTGATGTCGTGGTGGTCGGGGGTTTCGTATTTGGCCACCGTCACCGCAAGGCCCGCCCCATCCGGCAGGTCAAACAGCGACTGAATCAGCCCCTTGCCGAAGGTGGTGCTGCCCACCAGTTTGGCACGGCCATTGTCCTGCAAGGCTCCGGCCAAAATCTCGCTGGCGCTGGCGGTGCCTTCGTTCACCAAGACGACCAAGGGCGCATCGGTGAGGGCATGGCCAAAGGCTTCAAAGCTGTCCAAAATGCCCTGGCGGTTGACGGTGTAGACAATGGTGCCCTCCGGTAGCCACAGCCGCGCAATCTCAATCCCAGCCTGGAGCAGCCCACCGGGGTTGTTGCGTAAATCTAGAATGAAGCCCTCGGCCCCTTGATCAGTGAGATCTCGAATCGCTCCGGCCACGCTTTCTGCCGCGTTGCCGTTAAACTGGCTCAGCCGCATATAGCCCACCCACTGGCCGCTGGGGGTCATATCCATCTGGGCATAGACCGGGTTGAGGGTAATCACATCGCGGGTCAGCCTCACGTTGCGGGAGGTGGTTTCGGCGTCGCTTCTGACTTCCAGCGTTACCGTGGTGCCGCGCAGCCCCCGCATTTTTGCCGCCGCCTCATCCAAGGACAGATCCGTCGTGGCGGTGCCGTCGATGGAGAGGATCAAGTCCTTCGGCTGTAGCCCTCCCTGTTCGGCGGGGGAGCCTTCGATGGGCGCAATGACCCGCAGCCAGCCCGGATCGTCTTCTTTAGTAATTTGTAGACCGACGCCCGTGAGTTCTCCAGCGGTGTTGGTTTGTAGGCTGTGGTACTGATCCGGCGGCAGCAGGCGGGTATAGGGATCGTCCAAATTGGCCAGCATTTCGTGGATGGCGTCGTAGGCGTCTTCGTGGGTGGCAAAGGTTTGCTTCAGCGCCCGCTGACGAATAAACCACCAGTTTTGATGGTTAAAGGTCTCATCCACGTAGGCGCGGTTCACAATGCGCCACACCTCCGCCACCAAATCCTGATCCGAAGTTAGGGCAAAGGCGGGCGTTGCGCCCACGGCCCCAAACACCAGCCCAGCGATACACAGTCCCAACACCAACAGCCGTAGCAGTGATCTCATAGTCCTCGCAAACCACGAACAGAATCGTCACAGGGTCGTCTTATTTATGTCCCATTCATTTAACAGAGAAGGCTTCCCTCCGTCTGAGTTTGGCCCTCTCCCTAAATCCCTCTCCCAACAGGGGAGAGGGACTTTGAATTCCTTCCGGCCCCCCTCTCCCCCCTGGGAGAGGGGCTGGGGGTGAGGGCCAACGGGGACATTGTGAACGACCGAATCTAAATGGCACCTGAACCATCCCCCATCAGCCTTACCCCCAACGAACCGCAGATCATGGCCTATCCTCTATCTATAGTGATCGCTATCGCTATCGCGACCGAGGGACAGGGAACCGCCCCAGGTTGGTTGTACCGCACCTAGACAATCCCTATTGTTCATATTGACCGATTCCACGGCAACCCGCCTAGGGCTTTGGGATTAAGCCCCTGAGACAGAATGTAACGAAATGTTAAAAAAGTGAAGTCCGTCTCTCATCCAGAACCGGGCAAAAGTGCCGATTTCTGGGGTTTGGGGCCGATCCGGGGGGTGCCTTGCCTCGAAAAAACGGGTGAAACAACCAGGGTCAGGGTCGTTCTGCCGTTACGGCTATGTTACATTTTTCATTGATGGCAATTATTGATATATAGAGTTTCCCGCTTCATGTTTACCAAGCAAGTTACCGACTCTAAGGCCTATCAGTGGTTCAATGAGCGGCTGGAAATTCAGGCCCTAGCCGATGACATCTCCAGCAAGTACGTGCCTCCCCACGTCAACATCTTCTACTGTCTAGGCGGCATTACCCTCACCTGCTTCCTCATCCAGTTCGCCACTGGGTTTGCCATGACGTTTTATTACAAACCCACGGTAACGGAAGCGTTTAACTCGGTTCAGTACCTAATGACCGACGTCAACTTCGGTTGGCTGATTCGGTCGATCCACCGCTGGTCTGCCAGCATGATGGTGCTGATGATGATCCTCCACGTCTTCCGCGTGTACCTCACGGGTGGCTTCAAAAAGCCCCGTGAACTCACCTGGGTGACGGGCGTGATTCTGGCCGTGATCACCGTCACCTTCGGTGTAACGGGCTACTCCCTACCCTGGGACCAAGTGGGATACTGGGCCGTGAAAATCGTGTCCGGCGTTCCTGGCGCTATCCCCGTGGTGGGCGGCACCGTGGTGGAACTGATGCGCGGCGGCGAAGCGGTTGGCCAAGCTACCCTCACCCGCTTCTACAGCCTGCACACCTTCGTTCTCCCCTGGGCGATTGCCGTGTTCATGCTGATGCACTTCCTAATGATTCGTAAGCAAGGCATCTCCGGGCCTTTGTAAACGAGGGCTAAGGAGGCTTTGGGAATCGGGATGAGTCACCCTATCATTGGTTAACTCATCCCCTTCTGTTTAGGCTAGGGAAAACTCCCCGCCGTGTTTACTGGGGCATGGCCTTACCGAATTTGCCCTACCGACTTTGTTTAAGAGGAGAACATTTGAATGGCAACCCTTAAGAAGCCGGATCTCAACGATCCTAAGCTCAGAGAAATGCTCAAGCAGGGCATGGGCCACAACTACTACGGCGAACCTGCTTGGCCCAACGACTTGCTTTATATCTTCCCTGTGGTAATCCTGGGTTCCATCGCCTGCTGCGTGGCCTTGGCCGTGCTGGATCCCGCCCTGGTGGGTGAACCCGCTGATCCCTTCGCCACTCCTCTGGAAATTCTGCCGGAGTGGTACTTGTACCCCACCTTCCAAATCCTGCGGATTGTGCCCAACAAACTGCTGGGTATTGGCGCGATGACCGCCATTCCCCTAGGGCTGATGCTGGTGCCCTTTATTGAGAGCATCAACAAGTTCCAAAACCCCTTCCGCCGCCCTGTGGCGACCACGGTGTTCCTGTTTGGCACCCTAGTTACTCTTTGGCTGGGCATTGGGGCTACCTTCCCCATCCAAGAATCTCTGACCTTGGGCCTGTTCTAGGTTTTGGGTTAGGGTATTCAACCAAAACACGGATTGCCTAGAACTCCGACATAATCATGGACTTGCGTAGAGCCTTTAGGCTTTGCGCAAGTTTTTTCTAGAAAGGGCTTTTTGATCAACTTTCGATACACTAGGGAGAGGGAGTATAGAAAACTACAGATTCTAGAAATTCCTCCCATATTGCTGTTAACCTACGGATCGCATAGTGCGAAGGCAGTTGGGCGATGGTCAAGGCAGTACGAAAGGAGCGGCTCAAGGTATCCAGCCAAATTGACCTCGTCTATCAGGTTCAGCGCTGGTTTGATGAGGTCTGCCGCTCCCTAGAAGATGATTGTGCTTGGGTGACGTACTACACCGACCGCTTGGGGTTGGCCCTCACCGAGGGCTTCACCAATGCCGTCCGCCATGCCCATGCCCATCTTCCCCCCGATACCGCCATCAACATCGACTTTGATCTGGCCAACGACTGTGTAGAAATTCGGATTTGGGATCAGGGGCAGCCCTTCAATCCTGACCTTTTGCCCGAGCCACAACCTGGAGAATTACTGGATAATGGGGGCTATGGCTGGTTTCTGTTGCGTCGCCTAGCCGACCGTGTCACCTACCAACGTCTCCAGGATGGTCGGAATTGCCTGTCCATCGTGAAATATGGCGTTTGCACCACGGGCTAGCCACGTTCTCTCGACAACCATAGCCAGTCTTCGTGCCCATCGTTACCAAGGATTCCGCCGTGAGCCAACCCGGATTTCGCCAAATCCAGTTCAACCTATCGGGCCTAGGCTGCTGGCTCACCCTGTTGGGCATCCTTTGGCTGCTGGGGGCGGTGGGTCTAGGATGGATCGTGAAATCCATAGCGGTGATTGTGGTGCTGATTCTGCTCATCCCCGTCTTTGCCTTCGTGGGGGCGCGGTTTTGGATCAAGCGCAACCTGATTCAGGCGAATTGCCCCGTCTGCGCCACGCCCCTCACCGGCATCAAGGACGCCGTCACCCAGTGTCCTAACTGTGGTACTGTCCTCACCACCACCGCCAATAGCTTCCGGCGGCAAGCGGAGGAAAGCACCATCGACATCACAGCCGTGGATGTGGTGGATATTACCGCAGATACCCTTACCCTAGACGCTTCCCCAACCTGGCCCAAGCCTGATCAGGACTTAACTTAGGCCGTCCTGGGCAAGGTGGTGTTGGCCTGAAGCGCAGATTAGTTTTGGCTGATGGTGAGTTGGTAGCTGGTGGACACGGGGCTGGCATTGCCGATGTAGAAGGTGTAGCGCCCTCGATTGAGCAGCCCCGGTGCATTCACACGCCCCGAAGCACCGCTGGTGGTATGGCATTCGCTAAAGCCATTGGGGCCTTCGATGAAGAGGGTGAGGCCGGGGCTACCGCTAACCGAAATATTGACGGCAGCAAACTCTTCACGGACGTTGAGCACTTGGGCGGATTCTGGTGCGCGGAGGCCACAGGCAGAGGGCTGGCTGGGGGTAACGGAGCCTTGGGTTTGAACGGGCTGACTCAAGGGAGTTTGGGCTACGGCCTGAGCCCAGGCTGTGCTTCCTACGAAGGACAGGGCCACTGCCAGGGCAGACAGGGTGAGGGTTTGACACATTGTTTTCATAACCACACGGCCTCCTTGGCCCGGAAAAAGGAATCCCCTAGCGCTGATGATAACTGGGATCGCTGGGTTGCTTATTTCCATGGTAGATAGGCGCAGCCGGTGGAATGCCAAAACTATGCCAGTTTGCCGAGTGCCATGGGCATCCTGGGCTTGGAACTACGGGCACATCATCATCTGAAACCAACCCTAAAGATAGCCCCAACGGCAGACCCATGGGCGGTGGGCAGGTTGCCCGATTGCCAAAAATCCTGTGATCAGAATAGGAATTGAGTGCTAAAACATAAAGCACTATCGTCCTACCTCAACCTAGGCGGCATGATCTCGCAGCATGATGGCCTCGCTCTGGGCGAGCCACGAGTGGGGAATAGCCGAGATGGCGATGAGCCTAGGCGGAAGTCCATCCCTGGTGGGTTGGCCTGAGGGGGTAGTGCTCCATTGGTAGTGCTGTACTGGTAACGGTGGATTATGGCGCAGACTTCCCATCCCCAATCCATGGCGACCCCCGTATCGGCGGATCGGGTGCGGGGGGGGCTGTCTAACCGCCATAGCTTGGCCCTGCGGCGACTGCTGGCCTGGGGGCTGGAGGTGGGTTTGCTGGTGGGGGCCGCCACGGTGCCCTGGGGGCTAGGAGACCTGGTACGCCAGCGGGCTGAAACCAGCGTGGTGCCTCTGAACCCCGTGTCGCAGGCGGTGCAGGGGGGGGCTGCGCGTCTGCTAGGGCGACCGCGATCTAGCCTGGTTCAGACGGTGCCCGTCACCACGAATTTACTCTGGTTTAGCGGCGTGTTGCTGCCCATGGGGCTACTGGGAGCCCATCTTCATCAGTTGGCCAGAACGGGCAAAAGCTGGCCCAAGGCGTGGCTGGGGCTGCAAGTGGTCACACTGGATAATGGGATGCCCGGTTATCGGGCGGCGCTCTTGCGAGAAGGGGTGGGCAAAATAGGGGCTCCCTTGGGGGTGGCCTACCTGGTGTGGCTGGGTAGCGGCACCCTGCTGAGCGGGGTAACAGGGGGTACCACGGTACTGATTTGTGCCCTCGGGTTGGGGGCCACAGGGTTCACCAATCCATCTCGGCGGGCTCTCCACGACTACCTGGCTGGGACTAAGGTGCTGCTGCTGCGGGGCGGCCAGTTGCCGGTCAAACATCCTGGAGCGCACACCGACGCCCAAACCGCCACGGTGGATCTGTCCCCCGATGGCACGGTCTCCCCCGTGGGGGCACAAACGGCCCTGGTGCGGCCCACGGTGGCCACAGCGGCCCATCGGCTGTTTCCCTTTGCCCAGGCCCAGTTGCTCACCATGACCCAGGAGGAGGGAGGGCTGCGGGCGATCATTCTGTCTCCCCTAGAGGAGGGCCAGCCCCAGCGATGGTGGCAGCGATGGTCGTGGGGGTGGATTGGCCTTGGCGTAGCGGGTGTCACGTTGGCCTTGGCCCTGGGCTATGGCCTGCGGCGACAGGCGCTAGTGAATCCGACGCTGGCTCCAACACCACGGGCTAGCGATGATCTCTTCCTGGCCCTGGTGGAAAACCTGAGTTTGAGGGCCAACACCTTCCGCGATCAGCAGGCGGCGGCCCTGGCCCTGGCCAGCAGCCAAGATCCGAGGGCGATTACCCTACTGGTGGATCTGCTAGCCCAAACCGGCGATCCGGCCCTGCTGGATACCCTTCAGCAAGCCCTTGTCACCCTGGGGCCACCGGCTCTGCCCCATCTCCAACGCCTGAATCTCACCCTGGCCAATGACCTTGTGGCCCTCGCCCCCGATCAGCGCTTGATTGCCCAACTGCGCCAGCGCACGGTAAAGCGCACCCTGGCGAAAATCCTGGTACTCCACAGCGGCCAGTTTCAGAATATTGACCTCAGTGGTACGAACTTAGCCCAGGTAGCCGAAGGGCCAGATGCCTTCACCCTGGTGCTAGAGCAGCAGAACCTCGCCGGGATTCGCTGGCATCGGGCCGTGCTGTCGGGGGCGCGGCTCCGCAAGATTCTACTGTTTGATCCGGGGCCGGATGGTCGTCCAGATACCTTTGATGATTGGACGTCCGACCTCAGCCACTCCGACCTGACGGAGGCCAGTTTGGTGGCGGCCCAACTGCGCCATAGCCGGTTCTACCAGACCAGCCTGCTGCGGGCTAACCTCAGCAATGCCCAAGCCCAGTATGCCGACTTTTCGGAAGCCAATGCCAGCAGCGCCCTGTTCATTGCCGCCACCGCCGACCAGGCCCGCTTCCAGGGCACCCACTTGGCCGGGGCCGACTTCACCGAAGCCCAACTGACCCAGGCCGACTTCACCGAGGCCCGCCTGCGAGAAGCCACCCTCGCCGGGGCCAACCTCACCCAGGCCAGTCTCCCCCGCACAGACCTCCAGTCCGCCGACCTGCGAGCCAGTACCCTCACGGGGGCCAACTTAGCCGAGGCCGACCTGAGCCACAGTCGGCTCACCCAGGCCAATCTCGAAGGTGCCAACCTGCAAAACGCGAATTTGGAGAATGCCAACCTTCAGGATACGATGCTCGCCGGAGCCAACTTGGCCGGGGCGAACCTGCGGGGCACCGTGTTTTTTACGGCTACCGCCCCCGCCACCAGCGGGTTTATCGCCACCCTCACCGAGCCCGAGACCGGCAGCGCCCTCGCTGGCGTCGATTTTTCTAAGGCCCAGAACCTCGATGCCGAACAATTAGGCTACATCTGCCAGCAGGGCGGCCTCCATCCCCAGTGCGGTCGATAGCCCTTCCGGGTTGGCCGTGAGTCCCTGGCATCCATCGCCCTAGACGCTACCCGCCGTGCGGCCTCTCTGGCCGCGCCTCTCATACAGCGCCAACCTCAGAATTTTCAATCTTTTCAGCCCATCAGCCCCCGCGTTTTGACCAACAAAAGTTAACATAGGTATTAACAAAACTTTAGCCAGGTCAGTTGTGGTTCTGCTGCCTCCCGCAGGCGCGTTTTCCTCGGCTTGGCCATCTCACCCTACCGACGCAGGAGCTATTGAGTCATGACTGGATTTATTCGCGGTTTGTTTGGCGGCAAGGCGAAAAACCCTGGTGAGGCAGATCGTCCGGTACAGGCTCCGCCCACCATTGAATCGGCTGGCGGCGCATACTTCCTTGACCCCGATGACGCCAAGAGCTTTGGCAACATCGAATATATGCGCTCCTCTAAAACCGTGCGGCGCACCTTTGCCAAAAAGCGCGGCGAAACCGAAGAGAAAGAAAGCATCCGCAAAATCTCCGCCACGGAAATGGTGAAACTGGAAGAAAACGGTCTGCCCAAGGCGAAGAGCATTCCCACGGAATCCACCACGCAATCCGCCAGTTTCAGCAACTACACCAGCCGCAATCTCAAAACCGACACCAACCTGGATATGTTCCGCAAAATGGCCAAGGATATCAAAAAGTAGGCCAGGGCCGAATCAGGCGGCATTGGTCGCAGCACCATGCCCCTGAATCACCCTCGACACTTTCCCTGACCCACAAAAACAGGACATTGCCCTTCGCAATGTCCTGTTTTTTGATCCGAACCTTTCAAGACCTTGCGAGGGTGTCTCGCCCCTTCGATTCAGGTTAGTCAGACGGGCATTAGACGGCGCGGAGTAAGTCTAAAACGACTTGGGCCGTCGCTTCCGAAGAGGCCGGGTTTTGCCCAGTGACAAGGTTGCCATCACAGACGACGTAGGGCTGCCAGTTGTCGGCCTTGGTATAGGTACCACCGTTGGTTTTGAGCATATCTTCCACCAAAAACGGTACCACCGTTGTCAGACCCACGGCCTCCTCTTCACTATTGCTGAAGCCGGTGACGGCTTTGTTGCGCACCAAGGGGGATCCGTCGGGGGTTTTGGGGTGGCGCAGGATGGCCGGGGCATGGCACACCGCCCCCACGGGTTTCCCGGATCCATAGAACGCCTCGACGAGGGCAATGGAATGGGCGTCTTCGGCCAAATCCCACAGTGGGCCATGGCCACCGGGATAGAACACGGCATCGTAGTCCTCGGCGGCGAGGCTGGCAAGCGCCACGGTATTGGCAAGGGCAGCTTGGGCCGCTGGATCTTGGCGAAACCGTTCCGTGGCCTCGGTTTGGGCATCGGGGGCATCGCTCTTGGGATCGAGGGGCGGTTGGCCCCCCAGGGGTGAGGCGAGGGTGATGTCGGCCCCAGCATCTTTGAAGACATAGTAGGGCGTGGCAAATTCCTCCAGCCAAAACCCGGTTTTTTGGCCCGTGTCACCCAGTTGATCGTGGGAGGTGAGCACCATCAGAATTTTCATGGACAACTCCTAAACAAGGGAAGAGAGAGCCCCCATCGGGCATCATGCCTCGGCATTGCCCCTGGGCGGGATGGATAGGGGGAAAGGGGTTGAGGCGGTCAGTCGAACCCGTGGGTCATTGACTGACCCTTGGGGTTGCGGCCAGATCCCTAGACGGTGGGCAGGGGGGCAAAAATCGTCAGCCCCTGGGGAATGCATTCAAACTCGACGGGGTTGGCTTCCACCATCTCACCATCGATCACTAGCTTTTGCGGTGGGTTGGTGGTGATTTTGAGCTTGGGAGTGCGGAAGCCGAGGATATCCTCCCGCTGGTTGGGGTTGCCCCGGGTTGCTGAGGCGGCCAGGGACACCAGGGCCGTGAGGTTTTGGAGGCGGGTTTGCCCGGTGGCAATGGTGACTTCTAGGAGGCCGTCATCAGGAATCACCTGCCCTAGCCCCTGGGCCAGCACCGAGGTGGCGGGGGCCACGTTGGCGATGGTGATGGCGGTGGTGGTGAATTCGGTCACTTGGCCGTCAAACTCCACCGTGGCGGTGAAGGGCTGGGCGGTGGCCAGTTGCTTGACCCCCGCTAGGAGGTAGGCCAAGTTGCCCAGTTCGTTCTTCAGTTCGCGGCTGGCTTTATCCACCATGCCCGCTTCAAACCCCAGTCCGGCCAGCAGAATCATGGGGGTGTCGTTGCAGCGGGCGGCATCCACCACATGGGTGTTGCCCGCCAGAATGGCGGAGCAAGCGGCTCGGAGGTTGGTGGGGATGCCCAAGCCCACGGAAAAGGCGTTGGCGGTGCCCCGAGGGATGATACCCAGGGGAATGCCCGTGCCGATGGTGGCCCCAGCCACGGCGGAGACGGTGCCATCGCCGCCCGAGGCAATGATGAAGTTCTGGCCAAGGTCATTATCTTGCTGGGACTGAATGGTGGCGATGATCTCCCGCGCCTGATCCGCTGGATCGACGTTGGGCTGGGTCATCACCACGTTGATTAGAATTTGCGGCTCCAGCATTTCCCGAATGGTGGCTAGGTCGATATTGGGGTTGCCCTGCCCCGCCACCGGGTTAAAGATCAGGTAGGCCACCGCGCTCTGGGCTAAGCCGCGCAGCATGAGCCGTGCCGAGGCCGCATTCATGGCCACGGGAACGTCCTTGATCTGGCAGGCCCGCAGCACCAGGGGAAAGTTGGGAGAGGCGTTCATCATGGCCTGGGAATCGGCCCAGAAACAGACCCCGGCCACCTCCCCGGCCAAACGGCGCCCGGGCTACGCCAACTTCGCCATCGCGGAGCCGCCGCTGAAGCTCGTGCTGCTGGAGGGCGAGCCCGGTGACGACACCCGCATGGACCACCTCGGCGTGGAGGTGGAGAGCACCGAGATCGTCGAGGCGGCCGCGCAGCGCCTGGCCGACGCCGGCCTGGCCACCCGCCCGGAGGAGCAGACCACC
>JALQST010000199.1 GCA_023264315.1 Nodosilinea sp. BSH.14 | reverse complement strand
CCTGCCCGTTTTGCGGGAAGTTCTGGCCGAGGGGCGACACCGATCTTGGCAACAGTGGCAAACCTATCAACAGCACTACCTTAGGGCCGATGTGCGGCAAACCCTGCGGCAAACCCTGCTGCAACCGGGGACGCAGACCGTCCCGATTACGGATCCTCCAGTTCCCTGCGTCGCCAGATAATCCGGCCCCGGCCCCCATCTAGTCTGCTCCAATCCGCCGTTGCCTAGGATGACCTCCCTCGGGCGACGGTGGGAGGCGGCACGATGGCTTCAGGTTTGTTACGGTTGAAGGCAATGGGCGAGGGGCTCGGCGGCAGGCCAAGATCTCCTGGCACCCCTCACCGGGCACTGTGGATCACGGGAAGACAGCGGCGATGGGAAGAACTATCGTTTGGTTCCGTCGGGATTTGCGGGTGAGCGACCATGCCCCGTTGGCTCGGGCGGCGCGGCGGGGGGCGGTGGTGCCGGTCTTTGTGTTGGATCGGGCGCTCTTGCATCACCCCGAAACGGGCGCAGCGCGGGTCGCTTTTTTGCTGCACGCCCTAGCGGCCCTAGACCAAGATCTGCGGCAGTTGGGGGGGCGACTGATTGTGCGATCTGGCGACCCGGTGGCGGTGCTCCCCCATCTGATTGAATCCACCCAAGCCGAGGGCATCTACGCCTATACCGACTGCGAGCGGATCTATGGCCGGGTGCGGGATGCGCGGCTGAATGCGGTCTTGGCCCAACGGCAGATGAAGATTCGTTGGTTTGATCCCCCCGCCAGCACCGATGGGTTGATGCCCTACCCTCGCTACCGATCCCTGTGGTATCGCCACATGACCCAGCCCCACGATCCCCTGCCCCAGCGGGTGGTGGTACCGCCGGAGGTCTCTAGCGATCCGCTGCCGGATGTGGCGACCCTGGGGCATCGGGCAGACGGCAAGCCCATCCCCCCTGCCAGCACCGCCGCCGCCCGACAACGGCTGGATGACTTTCTCACCCAAAAGACCGACCGCTACTATTGGCAACTGTCCTATCCTAGTGCGGAAATTACCACGGGGCTAAGTCCTCACCTCAAGTTTGGGGTCATTTCGGTGCGGGAGTGTGTGCAGCGGGTGCGACAGGCGGCGGATGGAGGGGATCACCGGGTGCGGCGCAGTCAGCAACAGGTGATCAATCGGCTGCGGTGGGGTAGCGGCTTTACCCAGCGGTTTCGCTACTTGCCCCAGTTGGAACTGCGATCTCTCTACCAGGTCTTTGACCAAGGGGGCTGGGAGTTTGACCCTGACCTCTACCGAGCATGGCAAACCGGCCATACCGGATTTCCCATAGTGGATGCCGCTGCCCGCTGTTTACAGGCCACCGGGGGCTATTTAGCCCTAAACTTCCGCAGTCGGGCCATCTATGCCAGTTTCCTGGGCAATCTGCTGGGTATGGATTGGCGCTACGGTGCCCTACACTTTATGCGCCATTTAATTGATGGCGATTGCCCCATCGACCACTACCAGTGGGCCATGCAGTCCGGCGTCACCCACTGCATCGATAAGCCTTGGACGCGCATCTACCACCCCGGCCAAGTTGCCGTAGACCGCTGCGACCCCGAGGGAACCTTCATCAAACGCTGGGTGCCAGAACTGGCCCACCTACCCGCCCACCAACTCGGCCAGCCGCCCCCCCAGCCCAACTACCCTGCCCCCATCCTGGCTTACAAAGCCGCCCGTCAGCGCCGGGTCAAGCACCTGGAGGCCCAGCGTCAGCCGCTCCTGACCATCTCTAACCTGATTCCCCACCTCGCCACCTTGCCCCCAGATCTCACGCCCTTTGGCACCGATCTGTATGGCGGTGAGGTGGCCTGGGCTCAGGCTCCCTACCCTGCCCTGTTTCCCCCGGCCCTACCCCTAGAGCATCTGGACGAAGCCGAGGCCCAAGCCCTTCGCACCTGGTTTGTGGCCCATATCAACATCACGCCGCCCAAGCCTAGCCGTTCCTCCCGTCGCCGCCCCGCCCCTGACCCCAATATCCGGCAGCTCAACCTATTGGAGGATATGCCCTAGAAGCGAGGGAAGCCTAGACCGAGGGGATCCATTCACACCATGGATCGTCCCAAAGGGGGCCATCCCAATCGTTGCCATAATGAATGGACTAATCTCGAAAACTTGCGTCCCCGGGTAGATTGTTAAACAGGACTCAGACGACACGCTAAAAGCACACTAGGCCAAGGGGGCACACGCACATGAACTTAATGATGGCGGGCGGCGTCCCCATGGACGGTGGCCTAGGGCTATGGCTGGGTGGGGGGACGACAACCCTGGCGCAGTTGTTTGATCAACCCGTGACCGATCCCGTGGCGGTCTTTCTCACCATATTGGCGGTGATGTTGATTGCGCCCCTGGTGGTAGAGCGCCTGAAGCTACCGGGCATCATTGGCCTGATTTTGGCCGGGGTGGTGATTGGCCCCCATGGGCTGGGGATGCTGGAGCGAGATGACACGATTATTCTGCTAGGTACCGTGGGTCTCCTCTTTTTGATGTTTCTCGGTGGCCTAGAAACCAGCCTGGATGATCTCAAAAAAGATGCCGACAAGCCGATTATTTTTGGCCTTGCCACCTTCACGGTGCCAATGGTCTTGGGTACGGTGATGATGCTGGCCCTGGGCTACGGTTTCTGGGCGGCGGTACTGGTGGCCTCGTGCTTTGCGTCCCACACCCTGGTGGCGCTACCCGTGCTGAATAAATTGGGGATTATGCGCCATCCAGCCACCACAGCCACCCTAGGCGGCACGTTGATCACCAACGTCTTGGCCCTGCTGGTTTTGGCGGTGGTGGTCAAAGCCGATCAGGGGGATTTAACCCTCAGCTTTTGGCTCTTTTTGCTTCCCGCCCTCGTAACTTATACCTTCGCCATGTTGTGGGGCATCCCGAAATTAGGTCGCTGGTTTTTTCGGAAATTTGGCCACGATGAAGGGGCCGAATTTACCTTCGTCCTAGCGGCCCTGTTTGTGGCGTCCTACCTCGCTAGTCTGATTGAGATTGAGCCCATCGTCGGCGCATTTTTGGCTGGGGTCGCTATCACCCAAATTATTCCGAGACTCAGTCCGTTGATGAATCGAGTTCAGTTTATTGGCAACACGCTATTTGTGCCAATCTTTCTCATTTCCGTGGGGATGCTGGTGGATCCATTCATTCTGATTCAACAGCCGGAATCTTTACTGCTGGTTGCCATTATTGTGCTGACGGAATTGGTTAGTAAATTTCTGGCTGCCTGGGGATCCGCTCGTTGGTTTAAATGGCGGTTTCCTAGCACCATGGTGATGTTTGGGCTATCCATGGCCCAGGCCGCGTCCACCCTGGCGGCCATTACCATTGCCTTCAAGATTGGCCTGGTGGATGACGTGGTGGTGAATGCCATCATTGTGATGATTTTGGTGAGCTGTGTGCTGTCGCCCTGGGTGGTGGCGCGGTGGGGGCCGCGCCTGCAAAGTCAACCCCATACCGATGGCCTCGTCCGTGGCCCTGGAACGGAGGAGGGGGTTTCCCTCGGTCAGCGAATTCTGGTGCCCGTGGCCAACCCCAGCACCGAGGATAATTTGCTGCAACTGGCGATTATTCTCACCAAACGGGTGCAGGGGACACTGCTGCCGATCCATGTGTTGCCCGACCGCAATCAACCCATCACCGATGCGGCCAAAATGCAGCAGCGACGACTGCTAGAAACCGCCGAAACCATTGCCCATGGGGCAACCATTCCAGTAGAGGCCATTGGCCGCATTGATGACTCCGTGGACTGGGGCATTTTACGCACATGCCAAGAGCGGGACGCCGACCTGCTGATCTGCGGCTGGAAGGGCTACTCCAACTACCAGGAAAACTTCTTTGGCAGTGTGTTAGATAACATTGTCCGCTCGTCCAAAATTCCGGTCTTAATTAGCCGCTTTCCTCAACCCATCCAAAATACAAAAATGGTTTTGTTTGCCATGACTGGACAACCGGAAAACCTGGGCCAGGTGAAAAGCACCCTGCGCATTGCCAAGGCCATCGCTGAGGAACTGAAGGCGTCCCTCGAAGTCCTCCATCTGACCATTGGGTCGAGCCGCGATCGCGAACTCACGGAATTTTTACAAACCCAGGCGGTGATTGTGAAGGCGGTGGAAGGCAATGCCGTGCGGCGTATTTCTGAAGCCGTGCAGCCCAATACCCTGTTGATGCTCATCGCCAGCACCTACAACGTGGGCCAACCCGCCATGGGCCGGGAACCCGAAGCCATCAGCCAAGCCAACTGGAACACCAATATCATGGTGGTGAATTTTCCCTAAGTCCCCCTTGGAACGGTGTACAACCCGTCGATCCTGCTAGTCTGGAATCGGTTTCTTCCCTGTCCCCCTAAAGGTTTCTGGCCACGCCTATGCAGGTGCTTCCCCCCTCCACCGCTGATCGGACTGTCCTCCAGCCCCCGGCCCCAGCGGCCCACGATACCCTGGTGCTGAACGTGCAGGGGATGATGTGCGCCGGCTGTGTGCGCACGGTGGAAAAGCGGCTGACCCAGGTGGAGGGCGTGGTTTCGGCCACGGTGAACCTGGTGACGGAGGTGGCGGTGGTGGAAACCGAGGCCGGACGGCTGACCCCAGAAGATCTGGCGGCGGTCATCACCGAGTCGGGATTTCCCACCACGCCCCGTGCCGCCGATAGCACCGATGATTTGAAAGCCTGGGTCGATCGCAAGCGGGAAGAGCAACGCCAGCAGAGCCAACGCCTTGCCGTAGCTGTGGGACTGTTGGCGCTATCGGCCCTGGGCCACCTGAAGCATTTTGGCTGGCTGACGGTGCCCGTCCTCAGCGACCTGTGGTTCCACGGTATGCTGGCGACGGTGACGCTGATCGGCCCTGCGCGGGACATCGTGATCGACGGCTGGCAGGGGATGCGACGGCTGGCCCCCAACATGAACACCCTGGTGGCCCTGGGTAGCGGCAGTGCCTACCTGGCCAGTGTGGTGGCCCTGGCCTTTCCGGGGCTGGGCTGGGAGTGCTTCTTTGACGAGCCCGTGATGCTTCTGAGCTTTATTCTGCTGGGCCGCACCCTGGAGCAGCGGGCCAGATTTCGGGCGGCGGATGCCCTGCGATCCTTGGTGGAACTTCAGCCCCGTGTGGCCCGGTTGATTGCCGACCCCACCGCCGCCGAAGTGGCCCAAACCGGGGTGGAAGTGCCCGCCAGCTACCTGCAAGCCGGGGAATGGGTTCAGGTGCTACCGGGGGAGAATATCCCCGCCGATGGGGTGATCGTGGTGGGGCAATCCACCGTGGCCGAGGCCATGCTCACCGGAGAATCCATCCCCGTCCTCAAACAACCGGGGGACAGCGTGGCGGCGGGCACCCTCAACCAAACCGGAGCCATTGCCCTACAAGTGACAGGTACGGGCCAAAACACCCTCCTAGCCCAGATGATTCGCCTGGTGGACACCGCCCAAAGCCGGAAAGCCCCCATCCAGCGCTTGGCCGATAGCATTTCCGGCTATTTCACCTACGGCGTCCTGTCTTTGGCAGTACTCACCTTCCTGTTTTGGTACGTCATTGGCCTGCCCCTGTGGCCCGAGGTGATGCCCGCCGCCCTCGGCATGGCCCACATGGGACACACGATGACCGCTACCTCCTCTACCCTATTGGTGAGCCTGAAACTGGCCATTGCGGTGATGGTGGTGGCCTGTCCTTGCGCCCTGGGGTTGGCGACACCCACCGCCATTCTAGTTGGATCGGGCCTGGGGGCCGAACGAGGACTGCTGATTCGCGGCGGCGACATTTTGGAGGCCCTGAACCAGGTAGATACCGTGGTGTTCGACAAAACCGGTACCCTCACCCTCGGCCAGCCCAGCGTCACCGACCTTCAATCCCTACAGGATGGCCTGACAGATCGTGACATTCTGCAACTAGCCGCCACCGTAGAAAGCAGCACCCAGCATCCCCTAGCCGTCGCCATTCAAACCGCCGCCCAGGATCAAGCCCTGCCCCTGCTCCAGGCCGAGGATTTTGCCACGGAACCGGGGCTCGGCATTGTGGCCACCGTCCTTTGGCAAGGGACGCCCACGGCCTGCGTCCTCGGCAATCCGCCCTGGCTGGCGCAGCGGGGGATCTCGCTGCCAGAATCGGTACTTCAGGCCGCCCAAGGGCTGGAAATAGAGGGAAAAACCGTGGTCTACCTGGGGCTAGGGTT
>JALQST010000198.1 GCA_023264315.1 Nodosilinea sp. BSH.14 | reverse complement strand
GTTTTAGCCCCCTAACGTTACAACTTCCGGTCGGCGCAGCCAGGCATGTCGGTCACAGGGCGCTATCCATCCAGAAACAGAATCAATATCCCCATCCATCCAGGGCCATAATCTATCCAGGGCCATACCTTAGCAGACACACCGTTGGGAGACAGGGGCATGGGGGATAGCGTGGCGTGGGATGTGATCGTGGTGGGAGCGGGGCTCGGTGGCCTCACCGCTGCGCAGCGGTTGTCCCAAGCGGGCTATCAGGTGCTGGTGCTCGACAAATCGCGGGGCGTGGGAGGACGCATGGCCACCCGCCGCGTCACCTGGCCCCAGCGGGCTGATGCTCCTGGTAGCGAAACGGTGGCGGTGGATCATGGCTGTCGGTTTCTGCCAGCCTCTACCCGCCTTGAAGAACCGGGGGTGGCCGAGGGCGTGCTGCACCCCTGGAACCCCGCCGAATTTGCCCTCACCGTAGACAGCCAAGGCCGTACCCAGGTGGTTTCTACCCCGAGCCAAGGGCCGTACGCCGTATCCCCCCAGGGCATGAGTGCCGTGGCCAAGACCTTGGCCGCAGGGCTCACCCTCCAGCGCCAAAGCCGCGTCACCCAGGTGTGGCCCCAGGGCGATGGCTGGCGGGTCACTTGGGTAAACGACGCAGCGGGGGCCGAGGCGGGGGAAACGGCCCCCCTAACGACGCGGGCGCTGCTTTTAGCCATCCCAGCGGCGCAGATTGTCCCCCTGGTGACGGGGGCCACTGCCCACCATGCAGGCTTGGCCCCCTTCCTCGCCGCCGCCGAAGCCGTCACCTTTGACCCCGTCATGACCGTCATGGCGGGCTATGACGGCCTCACAGATCCCCTAACCAGGCTAGATCGGCCCCAGCTAGACCCCACCTCGCCCCCTGGCTGGATGGTGTGGGGCCAAGGACACCCGAATTTGCGCTGGTTGGCCCTAGACAGCAGCAAACGGCTCCAGTCCCCTTATCCCGTGGTGGTGGCCCACAGTACCGCCACCTTTGCCGAAACCCATTTTGACGCCACGGACTTGGCCTCGGTGGGGCAAACTCTCTTAGCACAAGCCGCCTTAGCCCTAGACTCCCGCCTCGCCCAGCCCACCTGGATGCAGGTTCATCGCTGGCGCTATGGGTTTGTCAAACAGGCCCACCCGGCCCCCCTGCTTGCCACTGCAGCGGCACCCACCTTGGCAGGCTGTGGCGATTGGTGCGCCGGACTCAGCGCCGACGATGCCATCCAATCTGGAGAAGCCGCCGCCCATCACCTCCGCCATAGCCTAGAATCGCAACGGCCTGAATGACTTAGGGGCGAGGTTAAGGTGCGGTGTTTTCAAGAAGCCTTGCCCTAGGAGGGTTCTCGGCCACCAATTAACCAGACTTAGTCCTTGGAAAAGCGCTGCCGCAGGAGTTGGAGGCCAAACAGCAGGATAAAGAGCGGATTATTCATGGCGTAGCGTCGCCACAGACGCCGAGGTTCTTGGCTAAAGCGGTAGAGCCACTCTAGCCCCAGGGCCATCATCCAGCGGGGAGCCTGGGACCCCTCGCCGCTGAGGAAATTAAACGCCGCCCCTACGCCGATCATCACCCCCTGCACCTGGCCAAGCTGGCGATACATCCACTGTTCCTGCTTAGGACAGCCCAGCCCCACCAGCACCACCCTCGCGCCCGATTGATGAATGCGGGCGGCGTCCGCTGCATCCTCTGCGGCAGACAAGGCCCGAAACGGGGGCGCATAGCTACCAGCAATGGGCAACCCTGGAAACTGCCGTTGTAGGGTTGCGCGGAGTCTTTGCAAGGTTTCCTCGGTGCCGCCATAGAGATAGAGGGGCAGGCCCGTCTGCGCCGCCCGTTCGCACCAGGCCAGCATTAGGTCTGGCCCATAGACCCGAGGTTGCTGGGCGATGCCCAGTTGCCGCAGCCCCCACACCAGGGGCATCCCATCGGGGGTGACGAGGGCCGCTTGCTGGATCACAGCCTGGTAGACGGGGTCAAGGTAGGCCGTCATCACCACATGGACATTGGCCGCCACCACATAGCACGACCGCCCCTCCGTCGCCCAGGTTTGGATACGGTCACAGGCGTCCCCATAGTCGGTGGCATCCACCCGGGTTTTGAGGATCCATCGTGACGGCAGTGACCTGAGGCGCTGACTGTCCTGCTCCATCTCCACGGGGTTCTTTGGAAATCACAGCATGGCTATTGTAGCGAGCGGATCGTCAGGGGATCGCCGGGATGCCGCCTATGCCTGGGAACAAACGGTTTAAGATAGGGACGCTCCCTATCGATTCCTTGGCACCATGGCTGGCGAAAAACTCTACGAAGGCAAAGCCAAAATCATCTATACCACCGACGATCCAGCGGTGCTGCTGACCTATTTTAAAGACGACGCCACCGCCTTTAATGCCCAGAAGCGGGGGCAAATTGCCGACAAGGGGAAAATCAACTGCGCCATTTCCACCTATTTATTTCAGCAGCTTGAGGCGGCGGGGGTGCCCACCCACTGGCTAGAAACCACCAGCGACCGGGAGATGCGGGTGAAGGCGCTGACCATCATTCCCCTGGAGGTGGTGGTGCGCAATGTGGCGGCAGGGAGCCTGTGTCGGCAGACGGGGTTACCCCTGGGCCAGGTGATCGATCCGCCGCTAGTGGAGTTCTACTATAAAGACGACAACCTTGGCGATCCCTTGCTCACCCCCGACCGGATGCGGGTGATGAACGTGGCCACCGAGGAACAGATTGATACCCTGCGGCGTCAAGCCCAACGCATTAACCACATCCTGACCGAGTTCTTTGCCAGTTGTGCCATCACCCTAGTGGACTTCAAACTCGAGTTTGGCCTGGATGCCCAGCACCAGATCCTGCTGGGGGATGAAATCAGCCCCGATACCTGCCGCCTGTGGGATCAAGCCATCGAGGACGAAACCCAGCGGGTGATGGATAAGGATCGGTTTCGCCAGGATCTCGGCCAAATTGAGCAGGCCTACCAGGGTGTGCTAGAGCGCGTAATGGCACAGGCTAATCAACATTGAAATCCGGCGATGCGGTAGAATTTGTCCGACCCTGGGGATGCCAAGCCCCGGTCTGATGCAGATGCGTCCTCGTCTAACCAAGGATTAAGGGCGACAGATGCGGGATTGTGGTGTGTGGATGTCGTTAGTAGGTGTGTGGATGCAGGTATCTCCGAAATGGTTAGCGCTTCTAGCGGCCTCTGGGCTCGTGGGTGGGTTGGCCCCGGTGGCCCAGGCCAATCCAGGTCTCGCGGAGGCAACCGATGCGGCCAGTATGCTTCAGGATCTGCCCTCAGCAGCTCTCTCCGCTGACGCCCTACAGCCTGCTGCCGAACCCCATACGGTCACCCCTGAGGTGGCCCCTAGTCCAGGCCATACCCTGGCCGCCACCCCCGCTGGGGAAGCCGCCAGTACCGATCAAACCCTGCCCCTGGGGATGCCGGAAGTGACCACGCTCATCCCCGTGAGCACCGTCCCTGAGGATCTGCAAGCCGCCGTCGATCAGTATCAACCTGAGGCAGCGCTGGAGGTGATGACGGCCTATCCCCAGCCCACCCTCGACCTCAGCCAAAGCCCCAGCCTGCAAGGGGTAGTCCCCATTGAGGCAGCCCCAGTGGCCGAGGGCACCGCCCTCAGCCGTGAGATTAGCCCCGAGGAGGCCCAGCGGATTCTCGATGGAGCCGTGGAACGGCGCAGCCAGCCCCAGGCCAGCCCCAGCGAAGCTCCCGAGGAATCTGTGGCCCCCACCCCCCAGCCCTCTGCCGCTCCCTCCGAGGCCAACGAGGAGCCCAGGGTCTTGGTGTCGGAGGTGCGGGTAGCGGCCCCCGAGGGCGATCTTTCCCCGGAGTTGGTGAACTTGATCTACGGCGTCATTGAAACCCGGGCCGGACGTACCACCACCCGCACCCAGCTTCAGCAGGACATTAACAGCATTTTTGCCACCGGCTTCTTTGCCGATGTGGATGCCCGCCCAGAGGACACCAATCTCGGAGTGCGCGTTACCTTTTTGGCCCAGCCCAACCCGGTGCTAACGGAGGTGCGGGTAACGGGCAACCAAGTGCTACCCCAGACAGTGGTGGATGACATCTTTGCCGACCAACAGGGCAATATCATCAACCTGCTGGACTTCCAGGAGGGCATCCTAGAACTCAACCAGTGGTACCAAGACAACGGCTACGTCTTGGCCCAGGTGGTGGCTGCGCCCCGCGTCACCGAGTCCGGCGTGGTCACGCTGGAGGTGGCCGAGGGCGTGGTGGAAACCATTGAGGTGCGGTTCTTTAACGACCAAGGCGAAAGCGTAGACGAGGAGGGCAACCCCCTACGAGGCCGCACCCATCCGTACATCATCACCCGTGAGTTCCAAACCCAGCCGGGGGATGTCTTCAACCAAGCCCAGATTGAGCGTGACTTTCAGCGGGTGTTTGGGCTGCAAATTTTTGAAGACGTGCGTCCCGGGCTAGAGCCTGGGGAAGAGGATCCGCGCCAAGTCAAGCTCATTGTCAACATTACTGAGCGCAGCACCGGATCGGTGGCGGCGGGGCTTGGCTTTAACTTCACGGGGGATATTTTTGGTACCGTCAGCTATCGCCAGGATAACTTTGGCGGCAACAATCAAAAGCTGACCGCAGAGGCCCAGGTGAGTACTCGGGATCTGCTGTTTGACGTGTCATTCACGGATCCATGGATTGCGGGCGACCCCTACCGCACCTCCTACACCGCAACGGCCTTTGCCCGTCGCGCCATCAACCTCAACTTTGACGGTGGCCCCACCCCCATTGATCTCGCCAATGGAGATCGGGTACGGATTCGCCGACTGGGCAGCGGCGTCACCTTTAGCCGCCCCCTCGACAACGGCTGGGTGGTGGCCTTGGGCACCATCGCCCAAACGGTTTCCTCCCGCGATGCCGATGGCATCATCAACGCGGTGGATGCGGCGGGGAACCCCCTCACCCTCAGCGGCACCGGTACCGATCTGCTGTGGACCTTTCCGATTTCCGCCACCCTAGACCGCCGCAACGAACCCTTCAACCCCACCAGCGGCAGCATTCTGCGCCTCAATGCCGAGCAGTCGGTTCCCATTGGCCAGGGCAGCATTTTCATGAACCGCCTGCGGGGCAGCTACAGCCACTACATCCCCGTGCGGTGGCTAAACTTCAACGACGGCCCCCAAGCCCTCGCCTTTAACGCCCAAGTCGGTACCATCCTGGGCGATGTTCCGCCCTACGAGGCGTTCTCCCTGGGCGGCACCAACTCCATTCGCGGCTATGAAGAAGGGGATGTCGGGTCGGGCCGCAGCTACGCCCAATTTACGGCGGAGTATCGCTTCCCGCTGTTCTCCTTCCTGGGCGGGGCACTGTTCTTCGACGCGGGCTCGGATCTGGGCAGCGGCAATGCCGTACCCGGGGCACCGGGGCCATCCCGGGGCAAACCGGGCAGCGGCTTTGGCTTTGGCCTAGGGGCACGGGTGCAAACCCCCCTTGGCCCCCTGCGGATTGATTACGGCTTCAGTGATGCGGGCGAAGGCCGACTCCACTTCGGTATTGGGGAGCGGTTCTAATGGTGAGCACCCAGCCCCCGGCTCCCCCCTCTGGCCCGCCGCCGATCCCTACCTCCGAGGGGGAGTGGGTCGCCGCTGATCATCCCCGACAATCTACCCTGGGGGCCACGGTTCAGCGTCAGGGTATAGGGCTGCATTCCGGCCTGATCGCCACCGTCACCCTGCATCCGGCACCGGCCCACACTGGGCGGGTGTTTGTGCGGACGGATTTGCCCCATCAGCCCCAAATTCCGGCCCAAGTGGCCGCCGTGGATCAAACCCTGCTCTCCACGGAACTGCGCCAGGGAGAGGCCACAGTGCGAACGGTGGAGCACCTGCTGTCCGCCCTGGTGGGGTTGGGGATAGACAACGTGCGGATTGACATCGACGGCCCAGAACTGCCCCTGCTGGATGGATCGGCCCTGGGCTGGGTAGAGGCCATCCAGGCGGCAGGGCGAGTGGATCAGGCAGAACCGGCCACCGCGCTAACCCTCGCCCAACCCATCACCCTCCAACAGGGGGATGCCTGGATTGCGGCCTTCCCGGCAGCGGCTCCCCGACTCACCTACGGCATTAATTTTGAGGTCGCCGCCATTGGCCACCAGTGGTTTAGCTGGCAGCCCACGGCGGATCCCTTCGGCCCAGACGGCTTTGCGGCGGCCATCGCCCCCGCCCGCACCTTTGGCCTCGCCCACCAGATCG
>JALQST010000197.1 GCA_023264315.1 Nodosilinea sp. BSH.14 | reverse complement strand
CGTAAGTACGGCTAAATGCTGATCCGCCGCCATGGTCAGCGCGATCCAGTCGGCCTGGGGGGAACGCTGGCGCACCCAGCGCAGGTATTCATTTGCCCGCACCACGGGGTCACTCCCCGGTGCCGGTGCCCTTAACCACGGGTGCGAGAGTTCCCAGGACATCGACCGGCGGGCTAAATCTGGCGATCAAAGACCTTGGGCATGTAGGCGCTGCACCCATCGCACGGCCCAATGGGGTTGATGGCACAGCGTAGGTAGGGAGAACGGGCATTCAGGTCACAGGTAATGTCGCCAATCATGTAGCCCATGCCGTCCACATAGTGCAGGTCGTCGTTGCCCTCTAGCATCCGGGTGACGCTGGGCAACGGATCACGGTATCCCACCGTTCCATGGGCCTTTTCCGCCCGATCCTCACGAATGCTGAGGTAGGCCGAGATACACGCCGGAGCAAGGCCAACAACAAAGATAAGGACGATAATCAGCATGGATGGGGGCAAAAAACTTGGCAAAATTATCCTACCTTGCCCGTTTGGGTTCCCTGGCTATCCCCCTGGAGATTGATACGTTGCGTTGCGTTCCTTTGTGATTTGTCATGATTTTGAAACCATCTTTTGTCACCATCTATAGAAGTAGCTTTGGTAGATCTCCAAGCCCGTGGAAGACCTCACCCCCAACCCCTCTCCTCCCAGGAGAGGGGGGCCGGAAGTGGATCAAAGTCCCTCTCCCTTGGGTTTGGAATCGACGAAGCGGCAATAGCGACGTGAACAATGTTGTGGTTAGGTGAGCGATAGTGGTCAGGCCGGCAGAAACCATTCGTAACGATATCGATAGCCTCACAACGGCAACCACTGCCCTGGCAGCAGAATTTCGGCAACTCTATGCCGACTACCTCAACAGCCTGGGAGTGGCGGTGCGGCGGCAGGTGGTGATGGCTACCTATCACCTCTGTACCCAGGCGTACCCCGAGAGCTTTTTGGCCCTGTCCGTGGCCCAGCGGGAGGCGCTTCAGCGGGAGGTGCGCCGTCTGGGTCAGTCTGGCCAAGCCAAACTCCAGCAGCTTTTGGATGAACCGGTGAGCCTTGCCATGCCCGCCGATGCGTCCGCCATGGCGATGCCGCCCAGCCTTCCCGCCGGTGCCCAGGCCATGCTGCGGTTTCTGCCAGGAGAGACGGAGGAAGAAGCTGCCCCCGACGCCGCCGCACCGCCTCAAGATGCGCCCCCTGGATCTGAGGACAACGCCACGCCATCGGCGGCGGAACGGGAGTTAGCCCCCCCGGAGGAGGAGACCACCCCGGAGGACGATGAGGTGCCGCTACCCGCCCTCCTGAAGTCCATGGTGATGGCGGCCCTGGCGGAGGAAATGGCCGAGACCTTCGGCGATCCCCTCTTTGCCGGGGAAGCTATGACCCCAACCCGCCTTGCCAAGCAGCACATTTTCCTAGAGCAGCAAATCCGCACCGTACTCCAGCACATCTCTAAGCAGGTCAACCAACGGCTTCAGGCGGCCCAGGTGATCCCTAATCTGCCCGAGGCCATCCTGGATGCGGCTTCGGAAACGGAGGCGGGGCCGATGCGGGGGCGGGCCGTGCCCAATGTGCTCAATGTTTTGGTGGCGATGGCCGGATCGATGGCGGAGGCGGAGGACGACGAGGACGAGGCGGAGGACGAGGACGGACAGGAACACCTCGACGACCAAGGATCCAGGCATCACCGGGATTCCTTTAACCGCCACGACCCTGAGGACGAAGACGAGGACGAAGACGACGAGGATTCCAGGGAGGGAATGATGACCCATCTAGCCGCCGTTAACCTGCGGCTGGCGGATTTGGAATTTGGCAACGTCCATTGCTCCCTGGGGCGCAGTAAACTGCGGGCCACCCTGGGGCGGCTGCGCAAACTGGGTAAGCAATACCAAAAAGTGCAGCGGGAACTGGCCATTGCCGAGGCTGAACAGGCTTGGCGAGCCGTCTGGTATGACGAATCCTAGGGGCGATTCCCCCGCCAAGACACCAGTCGATCCGAGTTGCTTTGGGTAAACTAGGAAAGACATTGCGATACACCGTTTAAGGAAGCAGGACACCATGGGCTTATTTGATCGGGTTAGTCGAGTGGTTCGCTCGAACCTCAATGCCGCCGTTAGTGCAGCGGAGGATCCTGAGAAAATCCTCGATCAGGCCATCGTTGATATGCAGGAAGACCTGGTGCAGATGCGCCAAGCGGTGGCCACCGCCATTGCCAGCCAAAAGCGCGTGGAGCAGCAATACAATGAAGCCAGCAGCGAAGCTAACACCTGGCAGCAACGCGTCCAGCTTGCCCTCCAAAAGGGGGATGAAGAACTGGCCCACCAAGCCCTGGTGCGGAAAAAGACCCAGACCGAAACCGCCGCCGCTCTCAAGGCTCAACTGGATGGCCAAAGCGCCACGGTGGATCAACTCAAGCGCAACCTCATTGGCCTAGAAGGCAAACTGGCGGAGGCCAAGACCAAGAAGGATATGCTGAAGGCTCGCGCCAGTGCCGCCAAGGCCAGCGAACAATTGCAAAGCACCACCGCCAGTCTCAATACCAGCAGCGCCATGGCCGCCTTCGAGCGTATGGAAGAAAAAGTGCTGCAAATGGAGGCCAAATCTCAGGCCGTTGCTGAACTGGCCGGGGCCGACCTAGAGAGTCAGTTCATGTCCCTCGAAGCCGGAAGCGACGTGGATTTAGAACTGGCCGCCATGAAGGCCCAATTGTCAGGCGGCACCGTTGACCAAGCCCAACTGCCCGCTGGAGAAGCCCCCGCCGCCGCGCCCCAAGACGCCGCTGTGGATGCCGAACTGGAAGACCTCCGCGCCCAGATTGATAATATCTAGGCTCAGTAGATCGCAAACACACCCCTGAACCTCACCCCAAAGTCCCTCTCCTTTGGGGTGAGGGACTTTGGGGCATTTCCGGCTCCCCTCTCCCGACCGGGAGAGGGGCTGGGGGTGAGGTCTAGGCTTCGGTGACGGCTTCGTCGGCGGTGGCGGTGCGATCACGGCCATGGGATTTGGCCCAGTAGAGGGCTTGGTCGGCCCGTTGCAGCAATTGTTCGGGGTCTTGGCCGTGGGTGGGAAAGCAGGCCACCCCGAGGGAAATGGTGAGGGGTTCGATGGGTTTGCCCTCGTGGGTGAGGGTGAGATATTTGACGGCACGGCGGACTTTCTCGGCGCGGCCCAGGGCCATATCCAGGGGGGCATCAAACAGCACCATGCAAAATTCCTCGCCCCCATAGCGGCACACCACATCCTGCGATCACACATGACCCCGCAGCACAATACTGAGATTCTTCAGCACCTGATCGCCCACCAAGTGGCCAAAGGTGTCGTTGATGACCTTGAAGTGATCGATATCAATCAGGATAATGATCACCGCCTGTTGCCGGTTGCCAGAGTGGCAGAGGTTTTCCAGCACCGTTTCCATGGGCCGACGGTTCAGCAACCCGGTGAGGGGATCGTGGGTGGCCTGGGATTGCAAGTCTTCGAGGACAAGGAGCCGCTGCATGACGTAGATCATGTGCTCCGACAGCTTTTGGAGCAGGGCGGTTTGTGGGGGGCTGGGGCGGCTATCCAACTTCGTGACCTGGAGTAGACAGGTGGCCTGGATGGAGTGTCCGAGAATCGTGCAGACCACGCCCGCATGGAGGTCGGCGGTGGGGCTGGCATGACAACGGGTGCAGAGACCCAGGCGGGGTGCGGGTGCCGGGTGGGTCACGAGGGAACATTATTCGGCTGGACAAGGCTGGCGAGCGTATCCGGGCTGCCCCCAGCCCTGGCATGGTCGCTCGTACCCAGATGGGAGGGCAGGGGCGGCGGCACCAACTCCGGTGGCAAGGGCACCACCCGCAGGCACATCAAAAGCTGTTGGGTGAGGTAGGCCAGGTTTTTCACCTGGGAAACCGCTAGCGATTCCGCCACCATCCCCGGAATGTAGAGCGTCAGGTAATAGGAGGTTTTGGGCGGATGGATGCGCCCCACCATCGCTGTCTGGCAGAACGTGGGCGGGGCGGGGCGAAGCCTCTGACGCCGTTGGCCTAAGCTCTTCTAGCGGTTCCTGAACCTCCGGCAGTTCCTCGGGCTCCGGCGATGCCTGAGACCACGAGGGAGCCAGGGAAATATTATGGTATAGGGTGCCCAGGGAGAGCGTTTCAGTGATGGCGGCCAGGGCGGGCTGGGGTTGTTGCAGCATTTGCCGCAGGGCCGCCTGGGTCACGGGGCCATAGCTCAGGGCTCCGGTGCTGTAGGGCCGAGATCCCACCTGCACCGTCAGCGCCACCTGGTGCACCTCCAGGGTCAGCGCCGTCAGCTTGAGGAAGTTACGCAGCGCTGGGTAGGCATCCCCCAGGGCGGCGGGCGGCGGTTTTGGCATGGCACAGGACGAGTCGGCGGGAGCGTTGGCAATGGGTTGAGTCTAGACCAATGTAGCCCAAGGTAACGATATCTCAGGATGATGTGGCACCCCTAGGTCTCGGGAATTTCCCCTGTCAATCGGTTCTGGCCTTTGCTATATCATGGCTAACATCTCTCCCTAGCGGTACTTCTGTGGACGTCACCTTGCCCCTCGCCCAGCGAATGCAGCCCCTGCAAACCAATGTGTTTGCCGACATGGATCGGGCCAAAGCCAAGGCCAGGGCCGCAGGGCAGCCCATCATTGACCTTTCCCTGGGCTCCTCCGACTTGCCCGTGGCTCCCCACATCCTAGTGCCCATCGCCGCTGCCCTCGAGGACACCAGCACCCACGGCTACTGTTTGTTTTCCGGCACCCAGGCCTTTCGAGAAGCCGCCGCCCAGTGGTACACCGCCAAATTTGGCGTCCCGGTCGATCCTGAAACCGAGGTGCTGCTGCTGATTGGATCCCAGGAAGGCACCGCCCACCTGCCCCTAGCCGTCCTCAACTCCGGAGACTATGCCCTGCTGATGGATCCGGGTTATCCCTCCCATGCTGGCGGCGTATACCTGGCTAGCGGCCAAATCTATCCCATGCCCCTGCGGGAGGAAAACCAGTTTTTGCCCCGATTTGAGGACATTCCCCCGGATATCCTGGCCCAGTCTCGGCTGATGGTGCTCAGCTATCCCCACAACCCCACCGCCGCCACGGCCTCCCTAGACTTTTGGCAGCGGGCCGTGGCCTTTTGCAAGCAGCACCAGATCGCCCTAGCCCACGACTTTCCCTACGCCGACCTTACCTTCACCGGCCAGCCCGCCGTGTCCGTGCTCCAGGCCGACCGGGACAAAACCGTGTCCATCGAATTTTTCTCCATGTCCAAGTCCTACGGCATGGGCGGCTTTCGGCTGGGCTACGCCATCGGCAACACCCGCCTGATCAATGCCCTGCGTCAGGTCAAAGCCAACGTGGACTTTAACCAATACCCCGGCATTCAACGGGGGGCCATCGCTGCCCTCTCCGGCCCCCAAGACACCGTGCAGCAGATGATCGATACCTTTCGCCAGCGGCGGGATGCCGCCATTGCCGCGCTGCACCGCCACGGCTGGGAGGTCACGCCCCCCGAGGCCACCATGTACCTCTGGCTGAAGCTGCCCTCCGCCTGGGCCGAGCGCTCCATTGATTTCTGTATCCACCTGGTGGAAGCTACGGGAGTGGCCCTTGCCCCTGGGGTTGGCTTTGGCCCCGCCGGTGAAGGCTACCTTCGCCTTGCCCTCGTCCATCCCCCGGAGGTGCTCACGGAGGCCATTGACCGCATGGCCAGCCTCCTCTAAGGCCCGTCCCTAATTTTTCCCCATAGCCATGCAGGGGCGAGGGAACCTCGCCCCTCAACCTTGATGCTTCCTAGGTTGCCCCGATCCTGGCCGACTCCTGAATCAGGAGACCGCGTTTAGGATCGGGGCCAACGTGGAACCTTAGTAGTCGAAGTCGCCGCCCATGCCAGCGCCAGCGCCAGCCGCCGAAGCCTTGGGTTCGGGCTTGTCCACCACGATGCACTCGGTGGTCAGCACCATGGAGGCGATGGAAGCCGCGTTTTGCAGACCGGAGCGCGTCACCTTGGCGGGGTCTACAATGCCCGCCTCGAACATATCGACAAAGCGATTGTTGGCGGCGTCGTAGCCGATATTGAAGTCTTTTTCCTTCACTTGCTCAACGATCACCGCACCGTTGAAGCCCGCATTCTCAGCAATCCGGCTGAGGGGAGCCGTGAGGGCACGGGTGACGATCTGGGCACCCAACAACTCTTCGCCGCTGAGGTTGGCCTTGGCCCAGTCCTCCAGTTGGGGAGCC
>JALQST010000196.1 GCA_023264315.1 Nodosilinea sp. BSH.14 | reverse complement strand
CCGAAACCAGCCATGACGACATGAAGGAAGCGGTGCGCACCATGCTGCTCTCCGTGGGCGAAGACCCCGATCGGGAAGGCCTGCTGAAGACCCCCAAGCGGGTGGCCGATGCCATGCGATTCCTCACCAGCGGCTATCAGCAATCCCTAGAGGAACTGGTGAACGGGGCCATCTTCGACGAAGGCCACAACGAAATGGTGCTGGTGCGCGACATCGACCTATTTAGCATGTGTGAACACCATATGCTTCCCTTCATGGGCCGCGCCCACGTCGCCTACATCCCCAACCAGCGAGTGGTGGGTCTCAGCAAACTGGCCCGCATTGTGGAAATGTACTCCCGTCGTCTTCAAGTGCAAGAGCGCCTCACCCGCCAGGTGGCCGAAGCCATTCAGGAAATTCTGGAGCCCCGTGGGGTAGCCGTCGTGGTAGAAGCCAGCCACATGTGTATGGTGATGCGCGGCGTCCAAAAGCCCGGTTCTTGGACGGTGACGAGCGCCATGTTGGGCTGCTTCCAGGATGACCAAAAGACCCGCGAAGAATTCCTCAGCCTGATCCGCCACCAGCCTGCCTTCTTCTAACCCCATTGTGCTAGGGAGGTGTCCCATGGATTGGATGATTGTGCTAGGAGCCATCATCCTCGCCCTGTTAATCGTGGGCTGGGTGTTTAAGCTCATTAAAAACACGGTCAAAATCATCTTGATCGTGACTTTCCTGTTCATTGCCCTCTATGTCGTGGGGGGAATTGGCCCCGCTGACCTCTGGGAGCAATTCCAACAGTGGACAGGCCAAAGTCAGCGCTAGATCCCACCGGGCCAAACCTTCTAAACCTTCAGACTAGCCAGAAACCCTGAAACAACGACACTCCATCGACCTGCAAGGCTCATCTTGCAGGTCTTTTTTGTGTGTCTCGATTTTATATTAAAATAAGACTTATTTAGCTCATAATAAGTCTATTGAATAGACGACTGATTCTCTAAAAGAGACTTTATCCTGACGGATGCCCCCATCTCCCGGCAGCCTTCACCCAGTAGTCTTCTTGCTGGCTGGCTGACCAAAGATTCTGCGTCGGGCGCGAAAACCGCGCCCCTACAGTGTTGCTTCTATGTAGTGGCCAGGTCTCCTGACCCTTTGACAGATATCGGTTCCCAGCAAGGTTTGTCAGTCAACCAGGTCTGCTGACTGTCTATTTTTAGACCAATACAGCTCACAAATAGACTTATGTCAAGCAAATCGAGTCTATTCGTGAGATAGTTTCGGTATATGCCAAGGACAGGCTCAGCCCGAACGGGCCTCAATCGAAATGGCTACAGCTATAGCGGGCCATCGAGCGCAGCCCTCAGTCCTTGCAAGACCCAAAAGTCTTACCTTAAGTCCCACAAAAGGACGTATTAGTCTTACAAAAGACAGGCTTGAGGCTTTCCTGCTGGGCGGCAAGGGGCAGATAATCTGATGCTGTACTCCATGCAAGCAGAAGTATTGCAGCCTTTTTGAATAGTTGCGTATACCGCAAACAATCAGCACCCCAAAATTATTGCTAAACAAGGATTTTAGGGCTTGATTTTTTTGCCTGGACTAGATTTGGACTAATTTTTGAGCCCTTTGCGGGCCTAGATGGGCCTAGCGGCAGGGGTGAATTTGGCCGTTGGGGAGGATGACCTCACAGAGATTGGTGCCCTCTAGGAAGACACCCTGGAGGGCGCTGTTGTAGAGGTTGGCGCGGGAGAGATCGGCTCGTTCTAGGCGGGTGAAGCGTAGATTCGCTTCCATCAGGTTGGCTTCTTGGAGATCAGCGTCTTGAAGATTAGCTCCCTGGAGGTTGGCTCCTTGCAGGTTGGCGCCCTGGAGATTGGCCCCCCGCAGGTTGCTATTGCTCAGGTTGGTGCCCGTGAGATTTGCGCCCTGGAGGTTGACTCGGGCCAGATTGGCGTCACTGAGATTGCCTTGACTAAAATCTGCACCGCGCAGGTTGCGGCGACTGAGGTTTGCCCCAACCAAGGTAGCCTGCTGCAAGCGAATGCCAACGAGATTACTGCGCTGAAGATTCACAAGGCTCAGATCAGCCCCCGTGAGATCGGTGCCTTGGAGATTTGTTCCTGCCAGGTTGGCTCCTTCCAAGGCAACTTGCCGGAGGTTAGCCTGCGATAAATTAGCCCCGGCCAAGTCGCTTTGCCGGAGGTTAGCCCCTGTGAGTTCAGCCTGGGACAGGTTGGCATTGGTCAATTGAGTTTGGGACAGATCGGCCAGGGTGAGGTAGGCCAATCCTAGGTTAGCTTCGTGCAGTGTGCTTTGGTGCAGGTTGCCCTGGCGCAGATCGCTGGCGCGTAGATTCGCCTGATCAAGATTGGCCTGATCGATTTGGGTACGGCGCAGATCGGCTAGAAAAAAATTGCTGCGGGTCAAGGTCGCTTCGCTCAGGCGACTGCCGGACAGAAACGTACCTTCTAGGGTGGCCCCGGTCAAGTTGGCCCCGGTCAAATCCACGCCGCGCAGGTCGAGGCCGTCCAAGTTGGCCCCCCGTAGATCGGCCTCGCGCAAGTCTCGATCTCCCACCCCCTCGGTGACTAAATCCCGAACTAAGCGCCAGCGCCCTTCCAGCAGAGTACGGTCGTTGACCCTAGTTTGGTGCAGCCGTGCCCCATCCAGTTGGGCACCCATCAGGTTGGCTCCCTCTAGGTTGGCTTGGCGCAGGTCGGCCCCCCGTAGATCGGCCCCCAGCAAAAAGGCATCGCGCAGGTCGGCCCCGTTCAAATTCGCCCGCTGCAAATTGGCTCCATTTAGGTTGGCCTGTCGCAAAAAGGCATCCTTGAGATCCGCATCACTCAGGCGACAGCGTTCACAGCGCCGCGTCGCCAGTAGCCGCGCCAGATGGGTTGGGTTAACCGCCTGAGCCGACGGAGCTAATGTTAACAAACATAACCCCAGGCCGCTTAGCCAAACTGTCCAAGCCCGTGGCACCATGGTGTCCCTTGCTAGCTTCATCCACTATAGCCGCTCGCTAGAAAACCTCCACACCTTTAAGGAGGTCAACAGCAATTCTCAGTATGACTAGGCTGGCGAATAAATACCGCTCAGGGTGAACGGCCAATTTGCCAAAATGAGAATTGCTGGGAGGTCAAATGAGTTGTTGCTGTAGATCACAGTCCAAGAGGGGGGTGTGATCTACTGAGCTTAAAACAGGCGCACAAGAAAGGGATAACGAAAGGCCGTATTCGAGCGGGTGAGGCTATGGAAAATCGCCCAAATGGGCATGATCACATTCACAACGACCAGCACCGCCAACAGAGGTAGGCCGATCAACACCCAGGCAAGAATACCCGCCACCGTCCACCAAAACCACATATTGATGTGGAAATGAATGGCTTCCTTAGCGTTGTCCTTAATGACCGAGTCCTGGGAAATCAACAGGATTGCGATGGGTACGCCCACGCTCAGGATGAGGGCATTAAAAAAGATAGAGCCGTGGCTGACGGCAGAGAGAATTTTACGGGTGCCGGGATCTTCAACGGATTGCATGGCAGAAACCTCCCAGTGAGGATTGGACTTGGGTGAATACAGATGACCTTGGTCGATGGGGCGATGGATCGCGAGGTTGATTAATCAGCCTCTTGGAGTTCGGCGGTTTTAACGCGCAGGGTGAGGGAACGTTCGCCGCGCTGGATTTTGAGTTCCAGGGTATCGCCGATGCGGGTATTTTCTACTTTGAGTTGTAGCGCATCAGCGCTGCGGATGGGGTCGCCGTTCACTTCAAGGATGACATCGCCTCGACGCAGCCCCGCTTCGGCGGCGGGAGTTCCCTCCAGCACTCGGATCACGAGCACCCCGTCCACCTCAGGGAGATAAATGCCGGAGTTAATATCGGCATTGTTGCGCTGGGCCAGATCGGGCGTTAGGTTGGCAATTTGCACGCCGATGTAGGGGTGGGCGATGGCTTCACCCCGGGCCAGCCGATCTTTAATATCCTTGGCCTTGTTGATGGGGATGGCAAAACCAATGCCCATGGCATCCGCCCGAATGGCGGTGTTAATGCCAATCACCTCGCCCTGTTGGTTGACCAGGGGGCCGCCCGAGTTGCCGGGGTTGATGGCGGCGTCGGTTTGGATGAACTCCAGCCGCTTGCCGGGAATGCCCACGGCATTGCTGCTGCGCTTGAGGGTGCTAATAATGCCGAGGGTAACGGTATTATCCAGCCCCAGGGGATTGCCCACGGCAATGGCCCAATCACCTACCTGGATTTGATCGGAGTCGCCCAGGGTGGCTACGGGTAGCTCGTCGTCATCGGTGTCGTCAATTTTGACCACGGCCAAATCCGTCACCTCATCCACCCCTTCCACGATGGCATCAAAGCTACGGCCATCCTTCAGCGTCACCACCACGCGATCCGCCCCGTTCACCACATGGGCATTCGTCAGAATATTGCCGGTGTCATCCATGATGAACCCAGACCCCTGACCTCGCAGGCGTTCTTCCTGGGGTTGGCGCGGAAATCCACCAAAGAAGTCCCGCAGAAATGGATCGTCCATGAACGGATCCGAAGACTGGCGGGTAACGGTTTTTTCGGTGTCGATGCGCACCACCGCTGGCCCCACCCGACGCACCGCACGGGCGACAAAGCTCTCGCTACCGATGGCCGCCGTAGCGGCACTTTGGGCCTGTACCGGAGCCGTGGGCAGCGACACCAGCGCGATGATACTCGCCATGCCCACCAGCAGCCAACGCCGCAGACTATCCCACAGCCTCGACCTGAGCGGGTTTGAAAACCCACGTCCCAGCGTCAAACGTCCTGGATTCAAACATCTCAGATTCAACGGATTAAGCCCCTTTACGCACAACGGTGACGCCCAACAGTCGGCATGGCTGTGGGTGGCCTGATTGAAATTGTTCCATAAACCCCTATCCCTGGGGGGACGGGGATACCGAACCCCCACCGGGGGGAATTGTTACCCCTAGTCTCCCGGCGTGTCTCCCGGAATTATTACCCGAGCTGCTTCACCCGATCCTTGGCGTCTTGGCGCAGTTGGCGGGCCATGCGAAACAACTCTTGCCCCGTGTGCAGGTAGGAAGTTTCGTAACTGTAGGTGAAGCGCTCAATTTCTTCGAGGCCATCCTCAAGTTGCCCGAGGCAATGGTAGAGGTCAGCCGTGACGCCAGCGGTACTCGCGGGGTTGGCCATGGACTGAAACTTCGTCTTAGCCTGATCCAGCCAAGCCTTGCACTGCTCTAGGTAGGCTTGAAACGCCTCCATCAGTTCATCATCGAAGGGGTCGGCGGAAAGCTTACGAACCTCGGTTTTGAGGGGAGAAATAATCTTGCCCATCAGCCGATCCACCGGGCCATAGACCAGTTTTAGCCAAGCATCCTCCTGAACCTCAGACGATTGACTGGCCTGCCGATGGCGACGGTAGGCCGCCTGCATATCGGCGGTGCGCTGGGTGCGCTGCTGAGCAACGTCTTCGCGACTAGCCCCTGAAAACCCCTGGCGTTCTTGGTCATACCGTACCCGACGGGCTGGATCGCCAATCACCTCGTAGGCGTTGTTGAGGCAGGCAATGTGATCATGGGAGGCCGCTTCCGTTTGGCTATCCGGGTGAAACTGCTTGGCTAAACGGCGATAGGCCTGCTTGATTTCCGCCTGGGTCGCCGTTTCGTGAACTTCGAGAATTTGGTAGTGGGTCTGCTGTGCCATAGATGAAATTCTAAGGGAGGTTTTGGCGAATCGCTAGTGTCAGCCGCCACAAAAATGGGGGTGAAGCGGCCCAAGACCAACCTCACCCCCCCGGGGATGCTTTATCCTGACTACTCCAGTGGCACCAAGCCACAGCGAACCTGGAGGCTCAGCCGTTGGCCCAGACCCTAGGCAGTGGGCTTAGCCCAGCAGTGCTTTGGCACGACTCACCACGTTCTCCACGGTGAACCCAAACTTCTCCATTACCAGGCCACCGGGGGCGGAAGCGCCGAAGCGATCCACGCCGATCACGTCACCTTCCGCACCCACATAGCGGCACCAGCCCATGGTAATTCCGGCTTCCACGGCAAGGCGCTTGGTGACGGCCTTCGGCAGCACGGATTCTTGGTAGGCGGCCTCTTGGGCGTCGAACAGTTCCCAGCAGGGCATAGAGACCACGCGCACCTGGGTGCCAGCGGCCCGCAGTTCCTTGGCGGCATCCACACAGAGGCTCACTTCGCTACCCGTGCCGATCAGGATCATGTCGGGGGTGCCGTCGCAGTCATCGACCACATAGGCTCCCTTGGCCACGCCCTCGATGGA